>NZ_CAXSHM010000048.1:0-18114 GCF_964237335.1 uncultured Sphingomonas sp. | reverse complement strand
CATAACCCCTCTGAATCAGCGATCGCGCTCATCCGCAAGGGGGTGAGTAATTACCCGACTTCTTCTACGTCTGGCTGAAGCGCACAGCTGGCCTCGTCGTGCCGGAGCTGTTTACGCGACGTCTCGCCGACAAGGACGCCGAGGCAGTTGCCAACAAGGCGCACTTCAAAGGTCAGAAAGGCGCGGCGCGACTTGCGGATGATGACTACCGTATCAAGATGGAGGGCATATTCGCCGAATGCCGCCGCGTTCTGAAGGACGACGGCATTATGACCGTCATGTTCACGCACAAGGACACAGGTGCCTGGGACGCGCTGGCAATGTCGCTGATGGACGCCGGCTTCGTCATCACCGTGTCTTGGCCAGTCAACACCGAGGCGTCGGGATCGCTACACATCAAGGACAAGGCGGCGGCCAACTCGACCATCTTTCTTGTGTGCCGCCCGCGCGAAGAGAAGCAAGGCGACGCGGTCTACTGGGAGGACGTCGAGCCCGAGGTCGCGCAGGCGGTCAAGGCTCGCGTCGGCGAATACCAGGCGGCTGGCATCTCCGGCGTCGACCTATACCTGGCGAGCTTCGGTCCTGCCCTGGAGGCGTTCTCGCGCCACTGGCCGCTTACCCGTGGACGGCCAGCGACCGAGCCGAAGAAGAAGCGGCGCACGCAGGGGGACATGTTCGAGGAGTTCGACCCGTATGCCGTGCGCCCGGAGGACGCGCTCAACGCAGCCCGTCGCGAGGTGAAGGCCTGGCGCCTCGCACAGCTCGCATCCGCCAAGGCGCAGGCCGACATGGACGGACCCACCGCGTTCTACGTTCTGGCCTGGGACGCGTTCAAGGCTGTGAGCTTCCCCTACGACGAGGCGCTCCGGCTCGCGCGCGCCGTCGGCGTGGACCTCGAGGAGCAGGTGGTCGGCCGCCTCGCCGAGAAGAAGGGGTCCGAGATCAAGCTCTGGGACTCGGCCACTCCCCTCGCCCGTTCGCTGTCGCGCAAGCGGGTCCAGATCTGCGAGTTCCCCGACGGCCGCATCGAGATCCGCCACGGCGAGCGCGTCCTGCCCTACACGATATTCGACAAGATGCGGCAGGTGAACCAGGCGGCCATCGTCGAGAGCAAGCAGCTCGGCGGCGCCCTCGCCTTGGCCCAAGCCATTCAGGCCGTCACCCCTCACCATCGGCAACGCAATAACAACGAGCCGGCGCGCAGTTCGCGGTCAGTCGGCGTCTTTGCATCGAAGGCGACGGCAGCGGCCGAAAAGGTCGACGGCCGCAAACTATGTACGCCGAAACTCAAGCGCGGTCCTCGGCTCTCCAACGAGGAGCTGATCGCACGCGGCTTGGGCGAGTATGCCAAGTGAGGCTTACGTCCGCTGTCGCCCAATAGCGGATGTGAAACTCACAGGCGGGTCACACCCGATTGGTGTGCGAAATAGGCGCCGTATGCTCTGCCCTTCGCCGCCGCCGAGCTGGCGGGTTGGATAAGCATGCTTCAGCACGCCTTCGCTCGCCTAGCGATCGAGACCGATATTGGTGAGGACGAGATCGTGCGCAGGATCGACCATTTTGTGGTGCCAGCGTTCCTGCCCGGCCGCTATAGCCGCGCGTCTCGTCGCACGCGGCGAGAGGACCTGCTTGGATCGGATGGGTAGAAAAGCTCCGGCCGACAAGTCCTCCATCAGTCATTCGCGTACATTGGGACCGTCCGATCTAACGCCGTTAGGTATTATGATCTCGCAACCTGTGATGGAACAGGATGGGTGAGGGTGGAGTGGACGGTGCAACTACGCCGGCGATCGTCCCCGTTAGCGAGGTCGTTGACCGACCAGCGACGCTGTGCGGACGCTCTCGAGCGGCTTTGTAGCATGACCAGAGCGGGGCATGAGATTGCCTCTACTGTCGGGTTCTATGCAACGCGGACGGTATTCGGAGTTCCCATTTGCGAGAAGCGATTGAGGACTGCGGCACGGACTTTGAGCTCGGTGATCTGACGATCGAAGGTCCGGGACGCGACCCGCTCGCCGAGAAGCTAGAAGCAATGTATCTTCGTCTCGATCAGGCTGCGGCGATGGTAGCCGCTCCATTTTTTCCAGATCGTCCGACCAAGCCGCCTGATCGCGCGACGCATCTCGTCACGAGCATCGACGCCGGGGGCGCGCGATGTCCATGGCTGGCCATTGCGACGGACAGGAATGACTGCGTCGGCACCTCGTGCTGCAATCGCCGCGCGGCACTTCCTGGTGTCATAGGCACCGTCACCGCCGACGATGGCGATGCGCTCGTCCGTCGGGATCTGCGCCAGCAACTCCGGCAACGTCGCTGCGTCCCCTTGTCCGTTGGTGGTGACCTCGATCGCCCGGATCTCCAGTGTCTCAGCGTCGATCCCGAGGTGAACCTTGCGCCACTGACGACGGTAGGAAGCGCCGTGCTTGCGCGTCTTCCATTCGCCTTCGCCCATCATCTTGATCCCGGTGCTGTCGACCAGCAGGTGCAGGCCGCCTGCACTGGCGCGGCCACCCAGCGAGACCGCCAGGATCTTCTGACGCCGGTACAACGTCGTGTAGTCGGGTACCGGCCAATCCAGCTTCGCAAGTTTGAGCAGGCTCGCAACCAGCCCCGTCATTTGCCAAAGAGCAAGGCCGAACACCGCCTTGAGCGTGAGGCAGACCTCGATCGGATTGTCCGAAAATCGCATCGGTCGACCCGGACCACCACGCGCCGTCGACAGCCATTGCCTGCCCGGGTCGAGCCAGATCTCCAACGATCCGCGCCGCTTCAGCGCCACGTTATACTCGCTCCAGTCCGTCGTGCGACATTTCGGTGTGGCAGGCTTCGGCATACCCGCCGCCTACGCGCTATGGTTCCAGCACGGAACCCCCGTGGTGATTACGCAACAAAGCCGGTTCGAGTTCATTGCGAAGCACCGAGGGATCTGGCCCGTATCGTGGATCTGCGAAGCGCTCGGTGTTTCGCGTAGCGGCTTTCATGCCTGCCTGGTTCGGGCACCCAGTGCCCGTAGTGACGAGGAGTTCGGTGCCAAGGTCCGCGCCAGTTTCATCTCCAGCTATCGCGTGTACGGTGCACGCCGCGTCTGGCACGACCTTCTCGCCGAAGGCATACCATGTGGTCTGCATCGTATCGAACGGCTGATGCATGTGCATGGCCTAAAAGCCCGTCCTCGGTGTCGTGGGCTGCCGAAGGACGACGGCCTGCGGTCGGTCATCGCCGACAACGTCCTCGATCGTCAGTTCACGGCCGAAGGAGCGAACCAGAGGTGAATCGCAGACTTCACCTACATCTGGACCGCGGAAGGATGGCTGTACGTCGCTGTCGTCATCGACCTGTTCTTGCGCCAGATGGTCGGCTGGTCAATGAGCGACGCCATGACCGCAACTCGTCACCGACGCGCTGACAGTGGCGATCTGGCGGCGTGGAAAGCCCGATGCCCTGCTGGCATCGTTTTACTCTGGGTATCCTATCAACAGGCTTTAGCTTAAGCCAGCTCTTGGGATGTAGCAAACCCCGTTAGCCGGGCGTCGAGAGCTTCCTGCTCGCGCCACAGTGCGGGTGGTACGCGGTCGCCGAGCAGGCGCAGATCATCCGCGCTGGCGCGGGCCTCGGCGGCCCACACGGCCGGGTCAACCGTCAGGAGCTGGGCGAGCGAGTTGGCCGGCAGGTCCAGCCCGTTGACGTCGAGCGCGCCCGGCGCGGGAAGCCGGCCGATGGCGGTGTCCACCGACCCGGCGCTGCCCTCGCACCGCTCCACGATCCACTTGAGTACGCGCGCGTTGTCGCCATAGCCGGGCCACAGAAACTTGCCGTCGGCGCCCTTGCGGAACCAATTGACCAGGAAGATGCGGGGCAGCTGCTTGCCGTCCGATTGCGCGGCCGCGCCCAGCCGCACCCAATGCTCGAGGTAGTCGGCCATGTGGTAGCCGCAGAACGGCAGCATCGCGAACGGATCGCGGCGCAGCGCGCCAACCTTGCCCTCCGCCGCCGCCGTGCCCTCGGACGCGATGTTGGCGGCGATATAGACGCCGTGGTTCCAGTTGAACGCCTCCGTGACGAGCGGCACTGCGCTCGCGCGGCGGCCACCGAACAGGATCGCGCTGATCGGCACGCCTTCGGGCTGGTCCCACTCGGGCGCGATCGAGGGGCACTGGGCCGCCGGCACCGTGAAGCGCGCATTGGGGTGCGCGGCAGGCTTGCCGCTCGCCGGGTCGTGCGGTTGCCCGGTCCAGTCGGTCAGCCCCGCCGGCGGCGTGTCGGTCAGCCCCTCCCACCACACGTCGCCGTCCGCGGTCAGCGCGGTGTTGGTGTAGATCGCGTTGGCCGACAGCGTCTCGATCGCGTTGCGGTTGGTGGCGGGCGAGGTACCCGGCGCGACGCCGAAGAAGCCCGCCTCCGGGTTCACCGCGTACAGCCGGCCGTCCTTGCCGAACCGCATCCAGGCGATGTCGTCGCCCACCGTCTCCGCGCGCCAGCCCGGGATTGTCGGCTCCAGCATCGCCATGTTGGTCTTGCCGCACGCCGACGGGAAGGCGGCCGCGACGAAGTGCGTCGCGCCCTCCGGCGACGTCAGCTTCAGGATCAGCATGTGTTCGGCGAGCCAGCCCTCGTCGCGCGCCATCACGCTCGCGATCCTGAGCGCGAAGCATTTCTTGCCGAGCAGCGCGTTGCCGCCATAGCCCGATCCGTACGACCAGATCTCGCGCGTCTCGGGATAGTGGACGATCCACTTCTCCTCGTTGCACGGCCATGCGACATCCGCCTGACCTTGCGCCAGCGGCATCCCGACCGAATGGACGCAGCGCACGAAGAACCCGTCCTCGCCCAGCATGTCGAGCGCCGCCGTGCCCATCCGCGTCATGATCTTCATCGACAGCACGACATAAGGGCTGTCGGTCAGCTCGACGCCGATCGCCGACTTGTCGGACCCGATCGGGCCCATGCAATAGGGCACGACGTACATCGTGCGTCCGGCCATGCAGCCGGCGAACAGCCCGGCCATCGTCTCGCGCGTCTCGGCAGGATCGCGCCAGTTGTTGGTGGGGCCGGCGTCCTTCTCCGCCTCCGAGCAGATGAAGGTTCGGCTCTCGACGCGCGCCACGTCCTTGGGGTCGGATCGTGCGTAGAAGCTGTTGGGCCGTTTGGCGGGATCGAGCGCGACCAGCGTGCCCGCCGCGACGAGATCCGCCGACACGCGATCCCACTCCGCATCCGATCCGTCGCACCACACGACCGCCTCGGGCCGGGTCAGCGCGGCGATCTCGTCCACCCATGCGAGCAGCGCCTCATGGCGCGCAGGAACCGTCTTATTTGCTGTTAGTCCGATCATTGTGTCCTCTTCGTGATCATCCGAGTTCCAGGATCACCTGATCCACCGCCAAGCTGTCCCCCGCCTTGGCCGACAGCTCCTTCACCACGCCCGTCTTCCCGGCGCGCAGGATGTTCTCCATCTTCATCGCCTCGACGACGGCAAGCGGCTGACCCGCCTCCACCCTCTCGCCCGCCGCGACGTCCAGCCTCACGAGCAGCCCCGGCATCGGCGCGAGCAGGAAACGCGACAGGTCGGGCGGCACTTTCTCGATCAGGTAACGCGCGAGGGGCGCGACATGCGCGGGCAGCACGCGCGCCGCGTGGATCGCGCCGCGCGCGGTCAGACGGAAGCCGGTGCGCATGCGGCGCAGCTGGACCGTCAGCGGGCCGGCGTCCGTATCGACCTCCACCAGTCGATTGCCGGGCGTGTACTCTGCCGAGAACGCCAGCTCCTCGCCGTCGACCGCGATGCCGTCCACCGCGATCTGCACCGCATGGTCGACGCCCGCGATCCGCACGACCCACTCCGCGGGCGGGTTGAGCCGCCGCCCGAGCTGGCCGTCGGTCCGCCGCGCGCGATCCGCCTCCGCGGTGGCGCAGAAGGCGGCGGTGGCGGCGAGCGTGCGGATGAGGTCCGGCGCGGCCGGCGCGCCGTGGAAGCCGTCGGGATATTCCTCGGCGATGAACCCCGTCGTCAGCGCGCCCTCGCGGAACCGCGGGTGCTGCATCAGCGCGGAGAGGAAGTCGATGTTGTTGCCCACCCCCTCGATCGCGAACGCGTCCAGCGCCTGCACCTGCAGGTCCGCCGCCGCGTCGCGGGTGGGCGCCCAGGTGACCAGCTTGGCGATCATGGGGTCGTAGAAGATCGACACCTCCCCGCCCTCCGCGACGCCGTCGTCGACGCGGACGTACGAGGTGTCCGTTCCGATCAACGGCTTCTGATGCGCCTGGGCTTCCGGCGGCGCATAGCGCACCAGTCGCCCCGTGCTGGGCAGGAATCCGCGATACGGATCCTCTGCGTACACCCGGTTCTCGATCGCCCAGCCGTCCAGCCGCACGTCGTCCTGCCCGAACCCCAGCTTCTCGCCCGCCGCGACGCGGATCATCTGCTCGACCAGGTCGAGCCCGGTGATCGCCTCCGTCACCGGATGCTCCACCTGCAGCCTGGTATTCATCTCGAGGAAGTAGAAGCCCTGCCCGGTCGTATCCGCACCCGACACGATCAGCTCGACCGTGCCCGCCGAGTAGTACCCCACCGCCTTGGCGAGCGCGACCGCCTGCTCGCCCATCGCGCGGCGCATGTCGGGCGTGACGAAGGGGGACGGTGCCTCCTCCACCACCTTCTGGTGGCGGCGCTGGATCGAGCATTCGCGCTCGCCGAGGTACAGGACGCTACCATGCTGGTCGCCGAGCAGCTGGATCTCGATGTGGCGCGGGCTTTCGATGAATTTCTCGATGAAGACGCGGTCGTCGCCGAAAGACGCCAGCCCCTCGCGCTTGGTCGCCTCGAACCCCTCGCGCACGTCCTGCTCGCTCCACGCGAGCCGCATCCCCTTGCCGCCGCCGCCGGCCGACGCCTTCATCATCACCGGATAGCCGATTTCGGACGCGATCCGCACGGCGTGCTCGGTGCCGTCGATCTCGCCCAGGAAGCCCGGTACGACGTTGACGCCCGCCGCCTTGGCGAGCTTCTTCGACTCGATCTTGTCCCCCATCGCCGCGATCGCGTTGGGCGGCGGGCCGACGAAGGCGATGCCGGCGTCGGCGCAGGCGCGCGCAAAGCTCTCGCGCTCGGACAGGAAGCCGTAGCCCGGGTGGATGCAGTCCGCGCCGGTCTCTTTGGCGGCGAGCAGGATCAGCTCGGGCTTGAGATAGCTTTCCGCCGCCGGCGCCGGGCCGAGGCGAACGGACTCGTCGGCCATCAGCACGTGCGGCGCGCGCGCGTCGGCGTCCGAATAGACCGCGACGGTCTTCAGCCCCATGCGCTTGGCGGTGCGGAACACCCGGCACGCGATCTCGCCGCGATTGGCGACCAGGATTTTCTTGAACACTATTTAACCCCCGATAGTTTCGCCCGCCAGAACCGTAACGCCAGCGAAGCATACACCAGCGCCGTCGCAACGACGGTTCCGAAGCTGATCGGCGCTTCGCAGTCGATCGCAAGACGAGTGGAACGGCTGCACAAGCCGATTGGAACGGTCGGCATCAATACACACGCCAATGCCCAGAATGCTGCACTGAGAGCAACGAACAAGACCAGCTTCTGCTCGCTTCGTCTCACCCTATCGACTCCTACACTGGCCTTTCGCCCCACCCTTCGTCACCCCGGCCTTAAATCGGCGTCCCGCTTCTCCGAATGCTGCCGAGGAAGCGGGATGCCGGATCAAGCCCGGCATGACGACATGGCGGAGGTGGAAGACCGCGTTGGCTCTTCCCCCACCATCGGCCGCACGCCCAGCTTCGCGAACAGCGCCGCGTCCTTGCCGTCGCCCGCGTTGGCGGCGGTCAGCAGTTTGTCGCCGGTGAAGATCGAGTTCGCGCCCGCCAGGAAGCACAGCGCCTGCGTCGCCTCGCTCATCGACTCGCGCCCGGCGCTCAGCCGCACCATGCTCAGCGGCATCGTGATCCGCGCGACCGCCACCGTGCGGACGAACTCGATGTCATCAATCTTGGCCAGAGGCGTATCCGCCAGCATGTCCCCCAGCACCGTCCCGGGCACCGGCACCAGCGCGTTGACCGGCACGCTCTCGGGATGGCGCGGCAGCGTCGCGAGCGCGTGGACGAAGCCGACGCGGTCCTCCCGCGTCTCGCCCATACCGACGATCCCGCCGCAACAGACATTGATCCCCGCCGCGCGCACCGTCGCCAGCGTATCGAGCCGGTCCTCGAAGGTGCGCGTCGTGATGACGTCGCCGTACCGCTCGGGCGAGGTATCGATGTTGTGGTTGTAATAATCGAGGCCGGCATCCGCGAGCCGCTCCGCCTGGTGTGGCGCCAGCATGCCGAGCGTCATGCACGTCTCCAGCCCCATGGCGCGCACGCCCTCGACCATCGCGACCACCGCGTCCATGTCGCGGTCCTTGGGGTTGCGCCACGCCGCGCCCATGCAGAACCGCTGCGAGCCGGCGTCCTTCGCCTGCGCCGCCGCCTGCAGCACCTGGCGCACGTCCATCAGCTTGGTCGCCGCCACGCCGCTGTCGGCCGATGCAGACTGCGAGCAGTAGCCGCAATCCTCCGGGCAGCCGCCGGTCTTGATCGACAGCAGCGTGCACAGCTGCACCTCGCCCGCGCGGTGATGCGTGCAATGCACTTCAGCGGCGCGAAAGACGAGTTCGGTGAACGGCAGGTCGAACAGGTAGGCGATCTCCGCGCGTGTCCAGTCAGTGCGCCCCTCCACGCCGTCATTCCAGCCTTGAGCCGGCGCCCAGGGTTCCGCACGAACATCATCGGGCTGTTGCGGTTCAGCGGTGGAATCCGGCACGAGGCCGGGGTGACGCATAGTAACGGTCATTTCGGTATCGCCATTTGTCGTAGCTGCGCGGTGCGGGCGCGGGTCAGTCGGCCGAGGCACTGGCTCTGCGCCATCCCCTGCGCCAATCCGCCGCGAAACTCGTAACCCTCCACGATGCATTCGGCATCGCGGAATTGTAGCCACGCGCGCTGGCTGGCGAGCAGCGCCGCCTGGTAGCTGGGGCCGGCCTTCGCGTCGGGCGCGTGGAGGCCGTCCATCCCCGTCATCCGGGCCAGCGTCGCGCGGTACTGGACGTTCATCGCGGCGTCGGCGGCGCGATAATCGGTGCCGGCCTGCTGGTTCAGGTCCGCCTGCGTCTGCAGCGCGACGGTCAGTGCGAGCGTGATCAGGATCATGGGTATTCCGATAATTCCGCCGCTTCGGCGCGGTCGTCCTGAGCCGGCGGCATGTTGTGGCCCAGCAGGCGCAACACCTCCTCCGCCGCCTGGATCAGATTGGTGCCTGGGCCAAAGATCGCCTGCACGCCGGCGTCGCGCAGCGTCTGATAGTCCTGCGCCGGGATCACGCCGCCGGCGATCACCTTGATGTCCGCGCGGCCGGCGTCGTGCAGGTGGCCGATCAGCTCGGGAATCAGCGTCTTGTGTCCGGCCGCCAGCGACGAGGCACCGACGATGTCGACGTTCTTCGCCAGCGCCAGCGCCGCAGCCTCGTCCGGCGTCTGGAACAGCGGCCCCGGCACGATCTCGAAGCCCAGATCGCCGAACATGCTGCTGACGAGATTGGCACCGCGATCATGCCCGTCCTGCCCCATCTTGGCGACCAGCATCCGGGGCTTGCGACCCAGCCGCAGCTCCGTCGAGGCGACGCCATCCTCCAGCCGCGCCCAGGCCGCGTCGCCGTCATACGCGCCGCCATAGACGCCGCTGACCGGCGTCGGCTGCGTGCCATAGCGGCCGAACACATCCTCCATCGCGGCGGATATCTCGCCCAACGTCGCACGCGCACGGGCACACTCGACAGCGAGGGCGAGCAGATTGCCAGTTCCCCGCGCGCCGTCGCGCACCGCATCCAGTGCGGCGCGGCAGGCCGTCTCGTCCCGCCCAGCCTTCAACCGCGCGATCCGTGCCACCTGTGCCTCGCGCACCGCGACGTTGTCGACGTCGAGGATCTCGATCGGGTCCTCGCCTTCCTTGCGGTAGCGATTGACGCCGACGATCACGTCCTCTCCGCGATCGACGCGCGCGGCCCGCGCGGCGGCGGCTTCCTCGATCATCGCCTTGGGCCAGCCCGCCGCGACCGCCTTGGCCATGCCGCCTTCCGACTGGATGCGCTCGATCAGCTCCCAAGAGGCGTCGACGAGTTGCTGCGTTAGGCTCTCGACGTAATAGCTGCCGCCCAGCGGATCGACGACCTTCGTCATCCCGGTCTCTTCCTGGATCACGATCTGCGTGTTGCGCGCGATGCGGGCGGAAAAGTCGGTCGGCAGCGCGATCGCCTCGTCGAGCGCGTTGGTGTGGAGCGACTGCGTCCCGCCCAGCATCGCCGCCATCGCCTCGATCGTCGTGCGCATCACGTTGTTGTACGGGTCCTGCTCGGTCAGGCTGACGCCGCTCGTCTGGCAATGCGTGCGCAGCATCTTCGACCGCTCGTCCTTCGCACCCAACTGCGTCATCGCGCGATGCCACAGCACGCGCGCGGCGCGCAGCTTCGCGATCTCCATGAAGAAGTTCATACCGATCGCGAAGAAGAAGCTGAGCCGCCCGGCGAACTTGTCGATGTCCAGCCCCGACGCGACCCCGTATTTGACGTATTCCATGCCATCGGCGATCGTGAAGGCAAGCTCGTGGAGCTGCGTCGCTCCCGCCTCCTGCATGTGATAGCCGCTGATAGAGATACTGTTGAACCTCGGCATCTCTCGCGATGTATAGCCGAAGATGTCCGAGATGATCCGCATCGATGGCTCGGGCGGGTAGATGTACGTGTTGCGGACCATGAACTCCTTGAGGATGTCGTTCTGGATCGTCCCGTCGAGCTTGTCGCGGGGCACGCCCTGTTCCTCGCCCGCGACGATGAAGAACGCCAGGATCGGGATCACCGCGCCGTTCATCGTCATCGACACGCTCATCTGGTCGAGCGGTATGCCGTCGAAAAGGATCTTCATGTCCTCTACGCTGTCGATCGCGACACCGGCCTTGCCCACGTCGCCTGTCACGCGCGGATGGTCGCTGTCGTAGCCGCGATGCGTCGCGAGGTCGAACGCGACGCTCAGTCCCTTTTGCCCTGCCGCCAGGTTGCGGCGATAGAAGGCGTTGGATGCCTCGGCGGTGGAGAAGCCCGCATACTGACGGATCGTCCACGCCCGCCCGGCATACATCGACGCCCGCACGCCGCGCGTGAACGGCGCGAAGCCCGGCAGGCCGGGACCCACGGGAGCGTCGGCAGCGGTGTAGAGCGGCTTGACCGCGATCCCTTCCGGCGTGTGCCACGTCAGGTCCGCACCCTTCACCTCGCGCGCGGCGGCCGCCTCCCATTTGGCGAGCGTCGGATGCGAGGACGGCTCGGGCTGCGGCGGCGCGGGTGGCGCGGTGCCCGCGTCCTCGCCGGTGTTACGCTCGATGTCAGGCGGGAGCGTGGCCAACGGGAGCCTCCATCAGTTCGACGAGCAGCCCGCCCATGTCGCGCGGGTCGACGAACACGGTCGGCGTCCCGGGCGCGCCGGTCCGCGGCTCGCCCAGCACGGTCGCCCCCTTCGCCTTGAGGTCGGCGACCGCGGCGTGAACATCAGGTACCTCGAAACACACATGATGCTGTCCGCCGGCCGGATTCCTGCGCAGGAAACCCGCGATCGGTGACGCATCGTCCAGCGGCTCGATCAGCTCGATCTGAGTGTTGGGCGCATCGACGAAGCAGACACGCACCCCCTGCGCGGGCACGTCGAACGGCTCGCCTATCGCGGTCGCGCCGAGCAGAGTGCGATATGTCGCAACCGATCGCGCGATCGACGGCGTCGCGATGCCGACATGGTTAAGGCGGCCAAGCGTCCCGGCAGTTTCAGAGCGGAATGTTGTCATGCTTCTTCCACGGGTTCTCCAGCGCCTTGCCGCGCAGCTTGCGCAGCCCCAGCGCGATGCGGCGGCGGGTCGAGTGCGGCTGGATCACCTCGTCGATGAAGCCCTTGCTCGCCGCGACGAACGGGTTGGCGAAGCGCGCCTCGTATTCGGCGGTGCGCTCGGCGATCTCTTGCGGCGTGCGGCCGCGGAAGATGATCTCGACCGCTCCTTTCGCGCCCATCACCGCGATCTCGGCGGTCGGCCAGGCATAGTTCAGGTCGCCGCGCAGATGCTTGGAGGCCATCACGTCGTATGCGCCGCCATAAGCCTTGCGCGTGATGACGGTGATCTTGGGCACCGTCGCCTCGGCATAGGCGAACAACAGTTTCGCGCCATGCTTGATGATGCCGTTATGCTCTTGGCTCGTGCCGGGCAGGAAGCCGGGGACATCGACGAACGTCACGATCGGCACGTCGAACGCGTCGCAGAAGCGCACGAACCGCGCCGCCTTCTTCGACGAGTTGATGTCGAGCACGCCCGCCAGCACCGTCGGCTGGTTGGCGACGAAGCCCACCGTGCGGCCCTCGATCCGGCCGAAGCCCGTCAGGATGTTGCCGGCGTGCGCGGGCTGCACCTCAAAGAAATCGCCTTCGTCCACCACCTTCGCGATCAGCTCGTGCATGTCGTACGGCTGGTTGGCGTTGGCGGGGATCAGCGTGTCGAGGCTGGGCTCGAGCCGGTCCCACGGATCGTCGGTCGGCCGCTCGGGCACGCTCTCGCGGTTGGAGGCGGGCAGGAAATCGATGAAGTCGCGCGCGGCGAGCAGCGCCTCGACGTCGTTCTCGAACGCGTTGTCGGCGACGCTGGTCTTGGTGGTGTGCGTCACCGCGCCGCCCAGCGCCTCCTGCGTCACGACCTCGTTGGTGACCGTCTTCACCACGTCCGGCCCGGTGACGAACATGTAGCTCGAATCCTTCACCATGAAGATGAAGTCGGTCATCGCCGGCGAATACACCGCCCCGCCCGCGCACGGTCCCATGATGAGAGACAGCTGCGGCACCACGCCCGACGCCAGCACGTTACGCTGGAACACCTCGGCATAGCCGCCCAGCGACGCGACCCCCTCCTGGATGCGCGCGCCGCCCGAATCGTTCAGGCCGATAACGGGCGCGCCGACCTTCATCGCCATGTCCATGATCTTGCAGATCTTGGCCGCGTGTCGTTCGGAAAGCGATCCGCCGAAGACGGTGAAATCTTGGGAGAACACGAACACCAGCCGGCCGTTGATCGTGCCCGATCCGGTCACCACGCCGTCACCCGGGAAGCGCTGCTCCGCCATGCCGAAATCGACCGCATTGTGCTCGACGAACATGTCGAGCTCCTCGAACGACCCCTCGTCGAGCAGCACGTCCAGCCGCTCGCGCGCGGTCAGCTTGCCCTTGGCGTGCTGCGCGGCGACGCGTTTCTCGCCGCCGCCGGCGCGGGCGGCCTCGCGGCGGCGGTCCAGTTCGGCGACGGTGGACGACATGGTTCTCTCGATCCTTCTCTCGGACGACGTTGCGAAGAAGACCGGACTGATGCAAATGTGATATTGCAAACCCCTTGCAAAGTGTTCACAACAATGCGGACCGCACTCTCCCGGCAAACTTTCGGCGGAGCCCGTCTTCGACGGCTACGATTGCAACGCCAGTTCAGCCAACGGCGCATGGCATCGCTGCTCGGCATCTCGGTCAGCTACCTGTCGCAGATTGAAAGCGACGACCGTCCAATCACGACGTCCGTTTTGGATGCGCTTGCCCGCGAAATGCCGGGTGAATGGGCGCTCGTGGATACGGATGGCGATGCTACGACGCTGGTTCGAGCCACTCAGGCCGCGACCGATCCCGGTGTCGCCGATCCGCTGTCGAGTGGCGCTGCCACTCAACGCCTGCTCAGCCGACACCCGACCATCGCGCGTCGCCTCATTGCGCTGCACGAGTCGATAGCCGCCGAGCAGGGCCAATTGCGAGCGCTAGACGATCGCATAGACAGAGATGGGGGTGACCGTCGACGTCTGCCGTGGGAGGAAGTTCGCGACTGGTTTCACGACCATTCCAACTACGTCGACGCGATCGACCGTGCTGCGGAAAAGGTTTCCGAGACACTGGAAGCGGGAACGCCACTGGACACGCTCGCCAGGCGATTGCGCGATCGGTTCGGTGTTACAATCGTGGCGGCGGACGCGCCCAGTAAGATACTCCGCGAATTCAATGCCGCGACGCGGAACCTGAGCATTGATCCGTCGCAGCCTCCGGAGACCACCGCCTTTTCGCTGGCGCATCTGCTCGCACGGCTGGAATTTCCGGACATCGCCGAGAAGATCGCGAGGCTAGGCGTGGGCTCGGACGCGGCGCGCCGTTTGCTCCTCGCCGGGCTAGCGAACTATGCGGCCGGCGCGCTACTGATGCCATACCATCGGTTTCATGCCGCCGCGGGCGAAACCCGGCACGACATCGATCGCCTTCGGCAGCGCTTCGGCACAAGTTTCGAGCAGACGTGCCATCGTCTCTCGACCTTGCAGCGTCCCGGCGCGCAGGGCGTTCCCTTTTTCTTCTTCCGAATCGACATGGCGGGTAACATCACGAAACGACATTCCGCGACACGGCTCCAATTCGCGCAGTTTGGCGGCGGATGTCCCCTTTGGGTGGTCCACGAGGCTGTGGCGATCCCCGACCGTATTCTTGTTCAGCTTGCGGAGACCCCGGATCGGGTCCGCTATATCTCGATGGCTAAGGGGCTTGTTAAAAGCTCCGGCAGCTATGCTCGGCCGCCGCGCCGATATGCCGTGGCGCTCGGCTGTGAGGTGGAGCATGCGACTGACTTCATCTACGCCGACGGGCTGCAAGTCGACGGCACGGCGACACCAATCGGCATCTCCTGCCGAATCTGCCCTCGAAATGAATGTGAGCAGCGCGCCTTTCCACCGGCCGGGAGCGAGATTCATCTCGATCCCGACAGACGCGGCGCAGTTCCGTACCAGTTCGCCAACTTCATGAAAAAATAAAACTAACGCCATTAGGTATTGCATTCGATTGGCGCTCCTGTTTTGCAAATACTAATTAGACGGGAGAGGTGGGGATGGATCCGGCAACGACCCCGGTCATCGTCGCAGTCGGCGAATATGCGGATCGGCCGAATACGCCGGAGCAGGCCCTTGAGCCGGTCGACCTGATGGTGAAAGCCCTTCAGGCCTGCGACCTCGATGCTGGCGCAGCGCTGTTGCAACAGGTGACCAGCCTCAACCTCATTGGCCTCGTGAGTTGGCGATATCGCGACCCTGTGACGCTGCTGTGCGAGCGGCTCGGCATCGGGCCGACGGAGACAAGCAACGCCAGCATGGGCGGCGAGACGCCGGTCCGCCTGATCCACGAAGCCGCGCTGCGAATCGCGAAAGGAGAGCCGCTCGTAGTGGCGATCGCCGGGGGCGAGGCGAGCCATGCCCGCGGTCAGGCCCGCAAGGCGCGTGCGACGCTGCCGTGGACGCCGGCCGCCCCGCGTGAGGAGACGGTGCGCTTCCCGTCGAGCCGCTTCGCCATGAGCCCGGTCGCGGTCGCGGTCGCGGTCGCGCTCGGGATCACCGATCCCCCGCAGATCTATCCGTTGTACGAAGTCGCGACCCAGGCCGCCTGGGGCGAAACGCCGGCGCAAGGCCGGACGGCCGACGCGCGACTGTGGTCTCGTTTCGCCGCCATCGCCGCGGAGAACCCATCTGCCTGGATCCAGACCGCACCCGATGCCGACACCATCGCAGCGGTCGGGCCGGACAACCGGATGATCGCCTGGCCCTATCCCAAGCTGATGGTCGCCAACCCGTCGGTGAACCAGTCGGCCGCGATCATCGTCACCAGCCTCGAGCGAGCGCGCGCGATGGAAGTGGCCGAGGAAAAGCTGATCCACATCTGGGGCGGCGCCCACGCGGTGGAGCCCGAGGACTATCTGCAGCGCGACCGCTACGATCGATCGGCTGCACAGGAGGCGGTGCTCGGCGAGGCAGTGGCGGTCGCCGGCGGCGATCCACGCCGGTTCGACCGGATGGAGCTGTACAGCTGCTTCCCGGTGGTGCCGCGGATGGCGATGCGCGTACTGGGCCTCGACGAGACAACGGCCGTGCCGACCGTCACGGGTGGGCTCACCTTCTTCGGCGGCCCGCTCAACAACTACATGAGCCATGCGGTCGCGGCGATGGTCAGGACGTTGCGCGCCCACCCCGACGAAGTCGGCCTGCTTTACGGTCAGGGCGGCTACGTCAACAAGCATCAGACGCTCGTCGTCAGCACCGTGGCACCACCTGCGTCCATGTCGCTCGATCCGTCGGTGCAATCGCACGCCGACGCAGCGCGCGAGGTAATTCCGCCGCTTGCTGAGAACTACGCCGGCCCTGCCACGATCGAGACCTATACGGTCACCTATGCTCGGGATGGAGAGCCGTTGCAGGGTGTCGTGATCGCGCGCACGCCTGCGGACGAGCGTGTAATGGCCCGCATTCCCGCCAGTGACCACGAAGGCATCGCGCTTCTCACCTCGCTCGATCGCAGCGCCGTTGGTGTCTGCGGGCACGTTCGCACCGACGTGTTTGGTAAACCGGTCTGGAGCATTGCCGAAAGGATAGCGGCCAAGCCCCTCCGCTTCGCGCGCGTCGAGCGCGAAGGACCGCTGACGATCGTCACCATCGATCGCCCGGAGGCGATGAACGCACTTCATCCCGACGCCAATGCCGAACTCGCCACCATATTCGACGCGTTCGCCGTCGATCCCGATCAGTGGGTCGCGATCCTGACCGGAGCGGGCGATCGGGCTTTCTCGGCGGGCAACGACCTGAAGGAGACGGCGCGGCGAATGGCCCGAGGCGAGCCGATCGAGACGCCGACCACCGGCTTTGCCGGGCTTACCGCACGGTTCGACCTCGACAAGCCGGTCATCGCGGCGGTGAACGGTGTCGCGATGGGCGGTGGGTTCGAGATAGCGCTGGCCTGCGACCTGATCGTCGCGGCCGAGCATGCCGTGTTTGCATTGCCCGAGCCGCGCGTCGGGCTGGCCGCGCTAGCCGGCGGGCTTCACCGGTTGCCACGCCAGATCGGGCTGAAGCGCGCGATGGGCATGATCCTCACGGGTCGCCGGGTGGATGCGCAGGAAGGACGCGAGCTGGGGTTCGTGCATTCGGTCGTTCCGCAGGCCGACCTGATGGCTGCGGCGCGCGCGCTCGCGGCCACGATGCTCGAATTGTCGCCGATGTCGCTACGCGCCTCCAAGCAAGTCGTGCGTCATGGCCTCGACCAGCCTGACCTTGCGACCGCGTATCGCGAACAGGACCGGCTGCCCGCGATCAAGGCACTGTTCCGGTCGAAGGACAGCCGCGAAGGGCCGCTCGCCTTCGCCCAGAAACGTCCGCCGCGCTGGACCGGCCGCTGAAGCCAAACGGCCGCGCCGGCCTCATACCATCAAGAAGGAGAGACGCCGATGATACGCACCCGCTTCACCGAGATGTTCGGGGTAGAGCACCCGATCGCGCAGGGCGGGATGCAATGGGTCGGCACAGCCGAGCTCGTCGCCGCGGTCGCCGACGCCGGAGCACTGGGGTTCCTCACCGCCTTAACCCAGCCGACGCCCGAGGCCCTCGCGCAGGAAATCGTGCGCTGCCGGTCGATGACCGACAAGCCGTTCGGCGTGAACCTGACGATCCTGCCGTCGATCAACGCGCCACCCTATGCCGAATATCGCCAGGCGATTATCGAATCGGGGGTGAAGGCGGTCGAGACGGCGGGATATCGCCCGCAGGAACATGTGGAGGCGTTCAAGACGCACGGCATCAAGGTAATCCATAAATGTACCGCGGTCCGTCACGCGCTGTCCGCGCAGAGGATGGGTGTGGATGCCATTTCGATCGACGGTTTCGAGTGCGCTGGCCATCCGGGCGAGGATGACATCCCCGGCCTGGTCCTGATTCCCGCCGCCGCCGACAAGATCACGGTGCCGATGCTCGCCAGCGGCGGGTTCGGCGACGGGCGGGGACTGGTCGCGGCGCTCGCGCTGGGTGCCGACGGCATCAACATGGGGACGCGCTTCTGCGCGACCGTCGAGGCGCCGATCCACGACGGGATCAAGCAGGCGCTGGTCGCCAATGACGAGCGCGCGACCGAACTGATGTTCCGCAGCTATCGCAACACAGCACGCGTCGCGAAGAACATGAGGGCGAGGCGCTGATCCCACGCTAAACAACGCTAAGGGAGAACGGGCGGCGAA
>NZ_CAXSHM010000047.1:0-18613 GCF_964237335.1 uncultured Sphingomonas sp. | reverse complement strand
TCAGATACTCGCGCCCACCGCAACCCTCTCCCGCCAACCCCGTGAGCAGTTACCGAGCAGGGCGCGTTTCAGTGGCCCACCGTCCAGGATGGCGTGATGAGGCTGACCGCCGCACAAGCGGCTGCACTTCTGGAAGGCTTGGACTGGCGCCGGGTCCATGCCGGACGTCGCCCGATCGCGCCGCAGATCGCCGGTTGACTAGGGGCGGCGGGGCTGATTCACTTGCGCCCATGCTGGTCGAGGCCGAGCTTCCCGACGATCCTGCGCTGCTTCAGGCGATGCTTGTCGAAGCGCGTGGCGAGATCAGCCGGCGCGACCAGGAGATCAGCGCGCTGCGGACCGTCGGTGCCCAGGCCGACGCGGAGATCGAGCGGCTGACCGGCATCATCGCCGCGCTTCAGCGACACCGCTTCGGCGCGCGCTCGGAGCAGCTGTCCGAGGATCAGCTCAGCCTCGCGTTCGAGGAGACCGAGGCGGCGCTGGCCCGCGTCGCGGCCAAGCTCGACTACGTCGCTCCGGATCGCGAGCCCAGGCATCGCAACGTCAACCGCGGCCGGCTTCCCGCCCATCTCGAGCGTATCGGGCAGGTAATCAACGTCGAGAGCACGGCTTGCGCCTGCTGCGGCGGCACGCTGCACATCATCGGCGAGGATGTCGCCGAGCGGCTGGACGTCGTGCCCACGAGCTTCCGGGTGCTGGTCACCCGCCGCCCGCGCTATGGCTGCCGCACCTGCGAGGCCGCGCCGGTCCAAGCGCCGGCACCGCCCCGCATCGTCGAGGGCGGGCTGCCGACCGAGGCGATGATCGCGCATGTGCTGGTGTCGAAGTACGCCGACCATCTGCCCTTGTACCGGCAGGCCCAGATCTACGCGCGCCAGGGCGTGGTGCTCGACCGCTCGACGCTCGCCGACTGGGTCGGGCGGGCGGCATGGTGGCTGACGCCGCTGCGCGATCACCTGCTCGCCAACCTGAAGCGCAGTCCCAAGCTGTTCGCTGACGAGACCACCGCGCCGGTGCTCGATCCCGGGCGCGGGCGGACCAAGACCGGGCAGCTATGGGCGTATGCTCGCGACGACCGACCGTGGGGCGGTGCCGATCCGCCCGCGGTCGCCTACGTCTACGCGCCCGACCGCAAGGCGGAACGACCGTCCGAGCACCTCGCGGGGTTCGCCGGCGTGCTGCAGCTCGACGGCTATGCCGGTTACAACGCGCTCGGCCGATCGAACCGGGTCCAGCTCGCCTATTGCTGGGCACATGTGCGACGCGGCTTCTTCGACATCGCCGCCTCGCGCCCGGTCGCGACCGAGGCGCTGGTCCGCATCGCCCGGCTTTACGCGATCGAACAGGACATCCGCGGCCGCTCGCCCGATGAGCGTCGTGCCGCGCGTCAGGAGCTGAGCGCGCCCGTCGTCGCCGACCTGCGCCGGTTCCTGGACGCCAACCTCGCCAGGTCGAGCAGGAAGAGCAAGCTCGCCGACGCGATCCGCTATGCGCTCACCCGCTGGACAGGGCTCAGCCGGTTCCTCGACGACGGTCGCATCGAGATCGACTCCAACACCGTCGAGCGTTCGATCCGTCCTCTGGCCCTTAGAGGGTTTTCCGGCCGGCATGAGTCGGGAGGGGATTCACACGGACGTGCCGATCTGATTCAGAGTGCTGGCTGAATGGAGGTCGGCATGGATGGGCAAGCCGTTATCGATGGACCTACGGTCGCGGGCACTGGCCGCGGTTGACGAGGGGATGAGTTGCCGGGCCGCGGCACGGCGGTTCGGGGTGGCGGCCGCGACGGTGATCCGCTGGCACGACCAGCGCCGCAGCACAGGCAGCTATGCCGCAAAGCCGCAGGGCGGGGATACGCGATCGCAGCGGATCGAGGCGCACCGGGACACCGTGCTGGCGCTGCACGGCGCTCGCCGCGACATCACGCTGGACGAGTTGCGCCGCGAGCTGGGGCAGTCGGGTGTGACAGTGGCGATCTCGACGCTGCACCGCTTTTTCGCCCGGCACGGGATCACGCGCAAAAAAAGACCGGCCACGCGGCCGAGCAGGATCGTCCCGACGTCCTGAGCGCGCGCGAGACGTGGTTCGACGGCCAGCTCGACCTCGACCCCGAGCAGTTGGTGTTCATCGACGAGACCTGGACCGCGACGAACATGACCCGCAGCCACGGCCGCTGTTGCCGGGGCGAGCGGCTGCGAATGGGCTACCCACACGGCCATCGCAAAACGACTACGCTGGTCGCCGGCTTGCGCATGACCGGCATGGTCGCGCCGATGGTGCTCGACGGGCCGATCAATGGCGAGTGGTTCGAGGCCTATGTCGGTCAGATGCTCGTGCGTACCCTCAAGCCTGGCGACGTCGTGATCATGGACAATCTCTCCAGCCACAAACGCGCGAGCGTCCGCACGCTGATCGAGGCGCCCGGCGCCCGGCTGCTTTTCCTTCCACCCTACAGTCCCGACTTCAACCCGATCGAAAAGGCCTTCTCCCGCCTCAAAGCCATGCTCCGCAAGGCAGGCGAGCGATCCGTCTCCGGCCTGTGGAACCTCATCGGCAAGCTGGTCGACCTCTTCGAGCCGCACGAGTGCGCCAACTACTTCAGCTCCTGCGGCTATGATCCGGACTGAAAGGAATCCGCTCTAATCGCAAGAACGCCTTGTTCGCTGGGTCCGACGATGGCGGCGACCATTGGGCCGTGATCGCCAGCATGATCGAGACCTGCAAGCTGAGCGGGACCAACCCTCAGGCATGGCTTGCCGACACACTGACCCGTCTCGCCGCCGGCCACAGCGCCACCGCCCTCAATCAGCTCATGCCCTGGAACCGCGCCGCTGCCGTGGCCTGAGAACATCGCTTACCCAGAAGAACGGCCCCGCCCCGATGTGTCGCCCGAAGCCCAGAACCGCAGCCAGCTCAGCGTGTCGCGGATCAGGAATTCCATCCGCGCGTCGCTGACGGTGTTATATGGCCAGGATCAACACCCTGAACATCGCAACCGGACCATAGGGCGGTAGTAAGCGGGGCGTGAAGGCCGCCTTGCGGCTGAGGGGATTGCTTCGATGTTTGCCGCTTTGAGCGGAGCGGCGTGGTGGCTCAGGAAGTCAGGGCGGATGCGAGTGGTCATACGAGCGCTCGTATGAGTGGTCGCATCGAAGTGATTGCCCGCGTGTCAGGCGATCGCGCGCGACGTGCCCTTCCAGTGCGGCTTGCGCAGTTCCGTCTTAAGAACCTTGCCTTGAGCGGATAGTGGCAGCGGCATCTCACGAAATTCAACCGAGCGCGGACATTTGTAAGTGGAAATAAATGCCTTACAGTGCGCTATGACCGCCTCTGAGGTGATGGTCACTCCTTCCCGAAGTCGGATGATAGCATGAACGCGCTCCCCCCATTTCTCATCCGGTACGCCGATTACCGCATTCTCCAAAATGGCAGGATGAGCCGCCAACGCATTCTCGACTTCGGCCGAGTAAACATTCTCGCCTCCTGAGACAATCATGTCTTTAACCCGATCGACAAGGTACAAGAAGCCTTCATCATCCATGTACCCCGCGTCGCCGGTACGCAGCCAACCGTCCACCAAAGTCGTCGCGGTTTCTTCAGGCAAGTGCCAATATCCGAGCATTATACCATCGCTTCGCACAACAACTTCGCCGACGGTGCCGAGCGGCAGATCCTTCCAATTTTCATCAACAATCCGGAGGTCAACTCCGAGTATCGCCCTCCCGGCGGAGCGCAGATAGGACTTACCGTTGGGTTGGGTACGATGGTGTTCTGGCAGCAACAGAGTGGCGCAGGGCGATAGTTCTGTCTGGCCATATGCCTGTTTGAATGCAGCATTGGGAAACAGTTCCATTGCTTGGTTCAGCGCTGTTTCGGATATAGCAGACGCGCCATAAGCTAACGTGACTACCGAACTCAGGTCACCGCCGTGCTTGATCATATACTCACGCATCATGCCGAGCATCGTCGGCATGAGGATTGCATCAGTGACGCGTTCCCGCTCGATCGCGGTAATGACATTCTCCGGAGAAAAGGATGGCACTATCACATGCGTGCCGGCAAGCATTGTCACAGTATAGACCATTGCCGCATCGCCGAGATGGAACATAGGCGGAGAGTGGAGATAAACCAGACCCGGGGCGAGGGGGGTTGTAGCCTGGGAAGACAGAATGTTGGACATGAGACTATGATGCGAGAGCATAACACCTTTGGCACGCCCCGTTGTGCCGCCCGTATAGAACAAAGCAACGAGGTCATGATTGTGCCCGCTGGCGTCATTAATAGGTTCGTGAGCAGAGATGATATTCTCGTACCCGAGCATGCCCGAAGGCACTTCGCCCTCCTCCATGAATATGGTTGCGCTTACCGCGACGTTTTGTAAAATCGGTTCAACAATGTTCGCGAAATTACCGCCGATAAACAGGAAGCTTGCGCCGCTGTCCTGCATCGCGAAAATGTGCTCAGGCATAGACCAACGCGTGTTGCCCGGAACGATCACCGCCCCAACCCAAGCGACGGCGTAGTAGACCTCAAGATAAAGATCGCTGTTCAGCGCGACGACGGCAACGCGATCGCCTCGTTCAATGCCAAGTGCAACCAATCCGTGTGCGAGGCGGCCGACCCTGTCAATGATCTCGCTCCAACGACGGCGACGGTCACCGAATATGGTTGCTAAACGGTCCGGGTGAAGCTGAGCCGTGCGGTGGAGTCCCTGCGTGATGTACATTTTCCTCGTCCCTAGCTTTTGGTTGCAAAAATCGCGACGCGCTTTATCAGCCGTTAGCGTCCCACAGAGAAGTCGGTGCCGCAGAGAAGAATTCTGCAGCCGAGGCGGGGGCAAACTCCTGCCCTACGCAAACACTTTTTGCACATTGCGCTGGTTCTCGCTTGCCCGATAACCTTGTCTACGTGATCAAGACGCTTCTTGAAAGAGCTCGAGCCAAAGCGCCATTACTGTCCGCGTTTGCTTTCATCGTTACCTCAGCGGCTTGGTCAAAATGGAAGCCGTGAAACGCACCGGGATAGATATGCAATTCGGTGGGCACCCCGGAGCGTATCAGACGATGCGCAAAAGCAATATTCTCATCGACGAACAGGTCTAATGCCCCCACAGCGATGAAAGTCGGCGGGAGCCCGGACAGATCAAGCGCGCGGGCCGGTGCGGCATACTGCGACACTCCGCTCGAACCAGGCTCTGTTCCAAGGAAGCTAGCCCAGCCGAACCGGTTTTTCTTGGATGTCCACACGAACTCTCCCGCGAAGGGGTTGGGTTGGGTGGTCGTGCAGGTCCGGTCGTCCAACATCGGATAAATCAGGTGCTGAAAGGCAAGCCGGTGTTCGCCTCGGTCACGTGCTAGAAGCGCGAGCGCGGCGGCGAGACCGCCTCCGGCGCTCTCCCCCATCACCCCCACACGGGCGGGATCAACCCCAAAAAGCTCCGAGTTTAGGTTGAGCCAGCCAAGAGCAGCGTAGCAGTCCTCAACGGCGCCCGGCGCATGCGTTTCAGGGGCCAAGCGGTAATCAACCGACACGATCACGCAGCCTAAGGCCCAGGCCATTTCCCTGTGAATGGGGGCTTGGCTTTGCGCGTCACCGGTGACGTAGCCGCCACCGTGTATATGGAGGATGGCGCCGGTTGAACCGGTGCGTTTACGCGGGCAGTGAACGACGACGGTGACGTCGGGTTGACCTTCAGCCCCAGGGAACACACGGACCGATGACTCGACGTTTCTCAATGCCGTCGCGTTTTCGACTAATCCTAGTCGCGCCCCGAAGGCCTGCCGAAGCTCGGGCAGAATTTCCCGTGTCAGCTCGTAGAAAGGAATGCTGTCGAGCAATGGCAGAAGATTTGAATCGACTAAATTGCGAGTTTTCTGCTCAGACATCGATTGATCCCCGACGGCGGTACCGTGTTGCAATTTGCGGTTTGGTGCCATGCGTTGAGCTGCGACAGCACATCATCAGTTCGCTAGGTGGCCTTGGGCAGACGCGTCTCCGATCCCCCCGAACGCCGTCCACCCACCGTCAACTGGCAAGGTGGCACCCGTGATGAAGCTGGCCAAATCGGATAGAAGAAATGCTGTTGCCACAGCGATCTCGTCCGGACGCCCCAGGCGGCCCATTGGCGTTCGGCGTTCAAAGGCGCCGCGGCCGTGCGGGCCGTGCTCCATGATGCCTTCAGCCATCGGGGCCTCAATGATCCCCGGCGCCACCGCGTTGACTCTTATTCCCAGCCGCGCGAGATCGCATGCAAGCGTCTTCGTCATCATCACCACGCCGGCCTTGCTGACGCCATATGCGTTAGACGCGGGCATCCCCGCGAGGCCTGTGATCGACGCCATGTTCACGATCGAGCTACCAACTCCCATTCGTCGGGCGCCAGCCCGCGCAATCAGGTATACGCCTTTCAAGTTCACATCGATCACGTTTTGCCAATCGGACAACTCCTGCCGACGTGTTCCGCTTCGTTTTTCCACAATCCCCGCATTGTTGACAATGCCGTCCACGCCGCCCAGCGCGTCTGTCGCCTGCACGAACAGAGCTTCGACGGACGCCTCGTCCGACACGTCGGCTGCGAGGCCGATACTTGCTCCGGTCTGAGCAAGCGCCTCGTCCGCGCGCTCTTTCGAGATATCCGCAACGATTACTTCAGCGCCGGCTGCGACTAGGTACTTCGCACAAGCCGCCCCTATGCCGCCAGCGGCGCCGGTGACCAATATCCTGCGGCCCGACAGGTTTATTTCGATCGACAAGTCACTTGCCCTTGAACGTTGGAGGGCGTTTTTCAATAAAAGCCGAAACCGCCTCCTGGTGATCCTCGCTCAAATTCGTCGAGAGTTCATAGGCAATCGCCGCGTCCATTGCGGCATGGGCAACCTGCCTAAGCGGTATGTTGAGCGCGACCTTCGTCCAGCGAATTGCCTTCAGCGCTCCTCCGGCCAGTCGATCAGCAAAGGCGGTTACTGCATCCCCCAGTTCCGCCGGCGGCAGAACATGATTGACGAGTCCCCATTCCGCGGCTTTCACCGCCGGAATCGCGTCGCCCGTCATCAGATATTCCTTGGCGCGCGAAAGGCCCACCAGTTGGGGCCAGATGATCGACCCCCCGTCACCAGCCACCACGCCCATCAACACGTGCGGGTCGCCGATCTTCGCGTCCGCGCTCATGAAGGTGACGTCGCAGAATAGGGCGAGCGTGCAGCCGAAACCTATCGCGTGACCGTTGATATGGCCAATAATCGGCTTCTCGCAGTCAAGGATCGAGAAGATAATGCGCTTGGCTTCGAAGCAGGTACGCTCGAACAAAGACGGATCATCGATCGCACGCTGCATCCACGCCACATCGCCGCCCGCGCAAAATGCCCGCCCAGCCCCGGTCAGTACGATGACATCCGAACCCGGATCCTCGTCCGCATCTCGAAAGATGTGTGACAGCTCCTCGTGCAGGCTTTCGTTAGCGGCGTTGAGTTCGTCGGGCCGATCCAGCGTGAGCGTTAGCACGCGACCCCGACGATGCCATTTGATATGCTGGTACGTCCGCGTCATGCGTATACGTCCCTGGCAATGATCTCTTTCATAATCTCGTTGCTGCCCCCGTAGATCCGCTGCGCCCGTGCGTTGGCAAAGGCACGGGCGATCGGATATTCCCACATATATCCGTAGCCTCCGAACAGCTGAACGCAGCGATCGACGATACGGCCTTGCATCTCGGTAACCCAAAGCTTCGCGATCGAAGCGCGTGTCGTGCCGAGCGTGCCGCTCAGGACGGCGGCGACACAGTCGCTAACAAACGCCTTGCCGACTTCCAACTCCGCCTTCATTTCAGCCAGCGCGAAGCGGGTGGACTGGAAATCGCCAATCATTTTACCAAAAGCGCGCCGCTCGCGCACGTAGGCGACCGTCAGATCGAAGGCGGTCTGCGCAGACGCCAGCCCCGAGATTGCGATAAGCAACCGTTCGCGCGGTAGTTCTTGCATTAAATGGGCCAATCCTCTGTTTTCTTCGCCGAGTAGAGCATCCGCCGGCACCCTAACTTCATCGAGAAACAACTCGGCCGTATCCTGAGCCTTCTGGCCCACCTTCTCAAGCAGGCGTCCCTTGCGAAATCCTGGTCGATCCGTTTCGACCAGAAACAGGCTTTTGGCACCCTGTGCTTTATCGCCCGTGTTCGCGACAATGATCGCCAGATCAGCAAGCCAGCCATTGGTGATAAAGATCTTTTGGCCGCTGAGAACCCACTCGGCGCCCTCGCGTACAGCGCGCGTGCGCAGGCCCCGCATGTCCGAGCCAGCGTCTGGCTCGCTAATCCCTATGCATGTCCAGACATCACCGCTGATGCAGCCGGGGAGCCATTTGGCCCTCTGATTTGCTGTCCCGAGACGCGCGATGTACGGAACGACGATGTCCGAGTGCGTATAGAGTCCGCCCAATTCGCAGCCGCTTTTGGCCATTTCCTCAATGATGACGCGCGAGTGGCGAAAATCGCCCCCCAAACCGCCATGTTCTTCAGAGATCGTCGGACACAGCAGGCCCAACGAGCCGGCTTTGCGCCACAACTCACGATCGACGTGTCCGCGCTTTTCCGAAGCCGCGAAGTAGGGTTCAACTTCCTCCGCAAAGAAACGGAACGCCGTGTGGCGGACCTGCTCAAGCTCAGCCGAGTCTGCGTCGCCTAAATCTGCATCGGCGGTTTGGAAGGAAACGTTCATCATCGTCCCAATTCAACAATATTAACTCGCAACGTATGCGCGTTGACACGAAGACCTGCGTCGTTTCCGAGCCGCCGTCGCTTGCGGTCCCGCCCCGGTACTCTGCTATAATCCAATGACGGGCTGACCACTAACCCAACCGACTATGTCTCGCTCGCTGTCATGCCCCAGATATCGAATTCAACGTCGGAACTTTTGGGTCCCTCCCGTAACGATTCCAAGACATCCCGAGTACAGAGACCTTAGGGACTGCTTCCCTTCCGATCACATGTTGATGCCGCCGCCCACCAAAAGGGTCTGACCACTAACGTAGTCGCTCTCGGGAATGCAGAAGAGGTAAATGCTGCCTGCGGCCTCTTCAGGCGTGCCAGCACGTCCGAGGGGAACCGCAAACGCAAGCGAGGAAAGCGCCGCCGGAGCCACGCCAGCCTGAATCTCACGGCCCGCGATTTCGATTTTACTCTCCGGATCGTCATTGGGCTTGGTCAGACGGGTAGCGATAAAGCCAAACGCGACGCAATTCACGCAAACCTTGTAGCGCCCCCACTCCTTCGACATAGTCTTTGTCATGCCGACGAGTGCTGACTTCGCCGACGAGTAGTTGATCTGGCCGGCATTGCCGTTCGTTCCGGACATAGAGGAAACGTTTACGACTTTACGTATCACCTCTACACCTTCAGCTGCCTCCTTCTTGCTCATCGCGCGCAACGGTTCCGCCGCGGCACGCAAAATCCGGAATGGTGCCAGCACGTGAACGTCGAGCATTGACTGAAACTGCTCGTCGGTCTGCTTTTGAATGACGCCGTCGAGTGTGTAGCCCGCGTTGTTGACGATGATGTCGAGGCCGTTGAACGATTTGAGGCCGGTCTCGACGAAGCGCTCGCCGAAATCGGGAGCCGTAACGTTCCCGACGCAAGCCACTGCTTGGCCCCCGAGCGCCTCGATCGATTTAACCACCTCCCCGGCTGTAACTTCGTCAAGATCGTTCACCACTACCTTGGCGCCTTCGGACGCAAGCTTGAGTGCCAGAGCGCGACCGATGCCGCGCCCAGAACCCGAGATGAGTGCAACCTTGCCTGCCAATTTACTCATAATTTCTCCTGATCACTGTCATCGAGTCCAATGACGGCTTCGCCGTCCAACGTTTGCACCCCCTGGTCAGTCCGCGCACCAATCCTGAGGCGAGCGCACCGCTTGCCGTCGAGGTCGACCAATTCGGTCACTGTCCCGAAGCAAGTGACTGTCGCATGCAGCGGCGTCATCGCGACGAAGCGGACGTTCCACGAGCGGAGCCGCTGTTGTGGCGCACATCCTGTCAACATTTGAGCGAGGTAGGCCATTGATAACATCCCATGCCCGAACACATCGGGTAGCCCAGCGCTCTTGGCAAAATCTGAGTCGATGTGCAGTAACATGTGATCGTTAGAGGCGCCCGCAAACAACGCCAGCGTTCCGCGCGTGATCGGTCCCCGAACAAGATCCGGTAGTGAGTCACCCACCTGGAAATCGCAGAACTTAATCGCCGTTGTCATCGCTCCGCCCCCCCGTTTCGAACAACGGTGACGCTTCGCATCGTCACGCAAAGCTCGCCGAGCTGATTAGTGGCCGTCGTGTCCTGGATGATAAACTCAAGCGCACCGCCCTTCTTGTCATAGATGTCAGGGATGCTCGATACGAGAGTCATGCAATCGCCTGCGTAAATGCCCCTGTGATACGAGAACGCCTGCTCGCCGTGCAGAACGTTCTTCTTCGACACGCCGAGATCTACGAAGATATCAACTCCCTTGGGTGGGACGGCTAACATCAAGCTGAATACAAAGGTTGGAGGTGCGGGGATTGTGGGATGACCCGCCGCGCGCGCAGCCTCATCGTCGAAATAGATCGGGTCGGTCGCGCCGGTCGCTTTGGCAAAAAACTTCAGCTGCCCCTTCTCAACGTCGACCTCGCGCGGCGGGGAAGTTGCGCCTATGAACGATCTGTCGATCATCGCAAGCTCACGCCCGGCCGTACAGCGTCACGACGCATGCGCCGCCAAGGCCAAGGTTATGCTGAAGAGCGTGAGTTACGTTCTCGACCTGCCGCTTCTCTGCAGCCCCCCGCAGCTGTTTCGTCAGCTCGAAGCACTGCGCGAGCCCAGTAGCACCAAGGGGATGGCCCTTCGAGAGAAGACCGCCGGATGGGTTGGTGACGTGCTTGCCGCCGTAGGTGTTCTGGTGATCGAGGATATATTGCTCCGCACCACCTTCGCCGCAAAGGCCAAGACCCTCGTAGGTGATCAGCTCGTTGGCGGTGAAGCAGTCGTGAAGCTCGACCACCTGAACGTCTTCGGGGCCGATGCCCGCCTCTTCGTATACCTGCTGCGCTGCGTTGCGCGTCATGTCGTATCCGATGACCCGCATCATCGATGCACCCTCGAAGGCTCCAGCGACGTCCGTGGTCAACGCCTGCGCCTTGATTTCGACCGACGCGTCGACACCGTGCTTGGCGGCGAATTCAGGAGTGCATAGGATTGCCGCGGCCGCTCCGCAGGTTGGCGGGCAAGCTTGATAGCGGGTGATTGGGCCATACAGCTTCGGCGAGGCCATGACCTCCTCAAGCGTCAACGGAGCGCGGAATATTGCTAGGGGATTGTTGGCGGCGTGCTGGCGCGCCTTGACGGAAATCTCGGCAAATGTGGTGTCTTTGGCGCCGTAGCGGTTTTGATAATCTACACCGCCCCCGCCAAACATCTGGGCCGCCAAGGGCGAATGCGTTTCGATCCCCTGGACCCGTTCCTGCACCTCACCAAATTTCTCCATCGCGGGCTTTCGATCTGGAAAGTATGAGCCGAGCGCACCCGGACTCATCTGCTCGAAACCTACGGCAAGCACGCAATCCGCCCCGCCTAACGCAACCATCTGGCGTGCGAGATAAAGGGCGGTCGAGCCGGTGGAACAGTTGTTGTTGACGTTGATAATCGGGATGCCCGTGATGCCGACCCGATAGATCGCCGACTGTCCCGCCGTCGAGTCACCGTAGACATAACCGGCGAAGGCCTGCTGCACCTGGTCGAACGTGATCCCCGCATCCTGCATGGCGGCGCGGATCGCGCGCTCGGCCATGACGTCCCAGCTATCACTCTGGCCGGGCTTCATGAAGGGGATCATGCCCACGCCCGCCACACACACTTTGTTGCCCATTTCCGCTCCTCTTCCAAACCGCTCAAAGCTTTCCAGCCCGAATCCTGAAAGGAATTCTGTTTAACAGTCAGTCAGATTATGATACGATAACAGAAGGACGTCAAGCCGTAACCGAGGGCGGCAGGAAATGAACCTCGGGGGAGCGTACTCCTAATGGCTGCACTGCACCGGAGGCCCCGAACGCGGCGTTCGGCGAACGGGCTTAACCGCGACACCCGGCCGACATCCGGCCGACGCACGGCAAGACTGCGGCAGCTCGCGCGTTACGCCGTGTCGATAGTGTCAATCGAGCATCTGCTCGCGATCTGCGACGGCGAAGGCTGGCTGGGGGAAGGGCCAACCTCATCTCGATCGGGCCGCGCTGCGACCGCTAAGGTCACTTGGTAGCCCTGATTGGAATTGGGCCCATTGGGAACCGTAAAAAGGGCGCTATTCACCCGCACGCCCGACGTTGACTGGGAGCTGCAGCTCGTCCCTCGTGAGCTCTTCCGCTCGGCTGCGATCACCAGGCCCGGCGAACACCACCTGCTGATCTCTACCACCTCTCATGGGCATGATAGAACTCGGTCCCCTCGACATCAGCCAGCCCGCCGAGGCAACCGGAAAACGCTTCGCGAAATCGTTCAAAGACCGCCCTCGCAACGAGTGATTGACCGTGCGCATTCTCCTGTCACCGATCGACCGGGCCATGATTGGAGCGCGGCGGCAAGATTACGGTAAAAGCCGTCTGCGCACCTCGCTTGGCTCGCCGAAGCCGGTCGGATATGCCGTCGCCCTGGCCAGATCACCGCCAAACCGAAGCCGGACGCTCATCCTCAGGCTGGATGAGGAAACCGGGCAACGCTAATATTTCAAGGAGTGCATCATGGAGTACGAAACGTTGAAGATCGTGTCGGAGGGTGACGTAGATTGGCTGACGCTGAATCGCCCAGACCGCCTCAACGCGGTGAATAACCAGATGACAATGGAGCTCTGGAAGTACTTTTCGGGGCTTCAGAACGACTACTCGCGGCGCATCGTCGTATTGCGGGGCGCTGGACGGGCGTTCTGTGCGGGTCTGGACCTCATGAAGGGAACAGTGGAGTCAGGAGGCGGCGGGGAGGGAGAGCCGCAAGCTTCCTTGCTGGAGGTCGTGTTGAGGATGCGTTCGTGCCCACAGCCGATCATCGCACTGATCCACGGCGCCGCATGCGGCGGCGGCTTTAGCTTTGCGCTCGCCTCTGACATTCGCATCGCGGGACGCTCAGCGAGGATGAACGTCGCGTTCGTGAAGCTTGGCCTTTCAGGCTGCGAACTCGGCACTAGCTTCTTTCTGCCGCGAACGGTTGGCCTCTCCGTCGCGTCGGAACTCATGATGACGGGTCGTTTCATCGGCGCTGACCGTGCGCTAGCGACGGGGCTGGTCTCGGACGTAACCGATGACGACGCGTTGGAGGCAGCGGCGCAGGCGCTCATCGACGAAATGCGCCGCACGTCGCCGATGGGCTTGCGCAAGACCAAGGAAACCCTGAACAACGCAGGTCTGGTTAATGATGTCGAGTCGGTGATGAAGCTCGAAGAGCACACTCAGATGCTGTGCATGGCGAGCAGTAACTTCGGCGAAGCCATGTCCGCTTTTAACGAAAAACGTACACCCGTCTTTGTTTCCTAGCCGTTTGACTGTAGATAAGCGTCGAAGCGGGACCCCAGAAGAATTTGGCTAAGGCATTGTGGTGGATGACAAAAGCGGGTTTTTTGGGGGTTCTGATCGGCGCCGATCGGGACCCCCGGTAAACTGGAAAATATCAAGCTTTCATAATCGGTTCCGCCGTCATCAGATGGGGTCCCCGTTCGACGCTTTTCCACACGCGAAGGCGTAGACATCAGCCTCTCGACGCTCGCGGATCAGGTCGGCGCCTGCGCCGCGGCGCTGCGACCGCTCCACCTGCTGATCGAGGCCCATGTTCTCGCCGCCGAGCGGCTCCACGGCGACGATACCACCGTGCCGGTGTTGGCGAAGACCAAGGCCGATGTCGGGCGGCTGTGGACCTATGTTCGCGACGATTGACCGTTCGGCGGTCCCGCGCCGCCAGCCGCCCTGTTCCATTACTCGCGGACCCGCCGCGCCGAGCATCCGGTCGAGCATCTCACCGGCTATGGCGGTATCCTGCAGGCTGACGCCTATGCCGGCTACAACGCGCTGTTCCGTACCGACCGGTCGCCGGCACCGCTTATCCGCGCGCTGTGCTGGGCTCATGCCAGGCGCAAGTTCTTCGAGCTGGCCGATGTCGCCAGCCAGCTGAAGCGCCGCAAGAGTGCGGCAGCCATCTCGCCGATCGCGGCCGAAGCGGTCAACCGCATCGACAGGGTCTTCGAGGTTGATCGCGCGGTCAATGGCGCAGCCATCGCCGAGCGGCTCGCCGTGCGCCGGGAGATCGCAGCGCCGCTCGTTACCGACCTGGAGCAGTGGCTGCGCTCACAGCGTGTCGCGCTCGCGCGCCACAACCCGGTCGCGGGCGCGATCGACTATATGCTCAAGGACTGGGTTGCGTTCGCCCGGTTCCTCGACGACGGTCGTATCTGCCTGATCAACAACGCCGCCGAACGAGCCCTGCGCGGCGTGGCCCTTGGAAGGAAAGCCTGGCTGTTCGCCGGGTCCGACCGCGGCGGCGAGCGCGCCGCGTTCATGTACACGCTGATCGTCACTGCCAAGCTCAACGACATCGATCCACAGGCATGGCTCGCCGACGTCCTCACCCGCATCGCCGACATGCCCCAGACACAGCTCCACGAACTGCTCCCATGGAATTGGCGGCGACCAGCGGAACTGCTCAAGGCCGCCTAGCCGAGGCCCTCACCGGATGCTTACATTCCACTGAAGAATCTTTGACATGAAGAAGCTCTACCCTGATGCCGCGTCGGCGCTCGACGGGCTGCTGCATGACAGGATGACGATCTGCGCCGGCGGCTTCGGCCTGTGCGGCATTCCCGAGCGCCTGATTGACGCAATCCGCGACGCGGGGGTGAAGGGCCTGACCGTCGCCAGCAACAATGCCGGCATCGACGGCGAGGGGCTCGGCAAACTGCTGCGCACCCGTCAGATGGGCAAGATGATCTCGTCCTATGTCGGCGAGAACAAGGAATTCGAGCGCCAGTATCTGGCTGGTGAGCTGGAGGTCGAGTTCTGCCCGCAGGGCACGCTCGCCGAGCGCTGCCGCGCCGGCGGGGCGGGCATCCCCGGTGTGGATAAGCGTCGAACGGGGACCCCATCTGATGACGGCGGAACCGATTATGAAAGCTTGATATTTTCCAGTTTACCGGGGGTCCCGATCGGCGCCGATCAGAACCCCCAAAAAACCCGCTTTTGTCATCCACCACAATGCCTTAGCCAAATTCTTCCGGGGTCCCGCTTCGACGCTTATCTACATTCGGCGAAAAACAGCCACATCGGACGCTCAGGCCGGAGCGCGCCTACCGGCCATCGCCGAGACCCACACCAGACCCTTTGCATGGAAAAGCATGGGAGCTTAGGTCCGCCTCATGCACCGATTATTTGCGGTGGAGGCGGCGAGCAGCGACCATCATCGTCGCTCGCGCGAGACCGCCCGCGAACTGACCCTAGACCGGGTCCGTGCCTGCCACCACGATGACGATCTCGCGCGCGTCGAGCAGATGCTGATCGAGGCCTGATCCGGGTGGCTCTACGGACTCGATCGTGCCTTCACGCGAGCGGAGAGGGGGGAGTTGCTCGTGGAGGTGAGGAACCGACGCCGGCTGCCGGCCCTTGGGCGTTCTGCGCCGAAGCCGAAGGGCGCCCGCTTCGAGCCGTCTCGACTGCCGGACGCGGCGCTGGATCGCCTGATCCAGCGCCATCCCAACCGACAGCTGGTCGACCAGCTACGCGACGAACGAGAACGTCGCACGAGAAGACTTGGCTAGATTGGCCATTCTGGCTATATCGAGACACTCACGATCCGGAGCGTATCTATGGCCACCCAGCCCGAGGCCTTCGCGTCGGTCGCCTTGACTGACTTCCATAATCACCCCGGCACGGTCGTCGACCAGAGCCAGCAAGGCCCCGTCGTTCTCACCAAGAACCGCCGGCGCTACGCGGCAGTAGTCAGCATCGACTACCTCGATCGCGCTGCAGCCGCTCTCGCGGCGCTGCACGCCAACCGCCGTATCTTCACCACCGAGAGCATGACCGATGACGACGCGGCGCGTATTGAAGCCAGCATCCCCAGCGACGCCGAAATCGCCTCCGGCCGCTACGACTGGCAAGACCGGTAGTGGCTCGCCCGGTGCCGGCGCCGTCATCAACTACGTCTACCTGTTCAGCAGCGAGTATGCCGCTGGCCGGGACGAGGGGGTCAAGGAGCGACCAGTCGTGATCGTCGCGGCGGACGCTCGCGGCTACATCGTCGTGCCGGTGACCACCAAGGGCGAGATCGACCCGACCAACTCGATGCGGATCCCGGCCGAGGTCGGCAAGGCCATGGGCCTGTCGCGAGCGACGGAGAGCGCGATTGTCGTCAGCGAGGCGAATAGCTTCGACTGGATGGGCCATGACGTCCGCGACCGACAGAATGGCAGCTACGTTTACGGGATCGTGCCACCCGGGTTCTTCGCGAAGCTCGCGCGCGAGATCGTCGCCCGAAAGGTGAAGCCGATTGACCGCCGCTGATGGCGACGTGACCACGACAAACGGTATGGAAGAATGTGATGCTCGGTTCCGTCCAACGGGCGGGATTACCGCGATTGATCGCTTGGAGGTCGCAGCCGGCTCTCTGGTCGTCCTCGGCATGGGCAGCTCGGAGCTGGCGATGATGAACTCGCTCCACGCAAGCCAAACTTCACGCTCGCGGCGCGCGTCCTGATCGCGTCGTCGCTCACGGCGACATGCGTCTACACGATCGGCCTGATCGGCGTGGCTCATGGCTGGATGGCATCGAGCATCTTCCCGAAGCGCTACGTCGAGAACCTCGCCGGTAGCCTGCTCTCTGCAGTGATCGGTTTCGGCATCATCCATTTGCCGGAGATAATCGCCATTATCGGTTCGCGACGCGACCGGGTCGGATAGACAGCGGACCACTTACGTCGTCACCAGCCGACAAGACCCCTCCCCGGTCATTACAACTGTTGCTGCTAGTTAGAAAAGACACATTCGCCGCCAATTAGAAATGACACCGCCTGATATCAGCGGTGGCAGCGTGGAGCCATCCACAAGCGCAGCGCTGCCCCCGCTGAGGCGATGGCCTGGCCGGGTCAGCACCCCGGACCCGCTGCGCTAGCAGCGGGCTCGGTCACATCGGCAAACGGCCGGGATTGGGTGGGGAGCGGACATCGCGATCCCCAGTGGTATAGCCAGCACCTAGGAGGATTGGCCGATGGAAGAAGCCTATCGGGTGCTACGCGAGGGCTGGGCCGAAGGGGATCGTAACCGAGAGCGGGCCTTGCACCTGCTTTATCTGGCATGGTGGCACTGGGCAGAACCAGAGTTCCTGACCGGACTGTCGTATGATCCGGATGTCGTCACACTATGGCATGAGATATTCGATCATTTTGGAGGCAAGGCTTCTGACGATGCTGAACTCCTATACGTAGCAGCGATTATGGCGGTCATCACTCCGTGGGCTTTCGGCGATGAGCATGATTGGGCAGAAGGGTAGTGCCCCATGGCGTGGTGTAGGAACACCGATCCTCAGCCGGGCCAAGGATATCAGGCTGCCAGTGCTGGCAGGCTGATGCGCGGGTTATCGCTCAACGTGCCGATCGTTTCCAGCGTCATGTATCGGCGCGACACCGACCACTCGTCGTTCTGCTCGAGCATGAGCGCGCCAACGAGGCGGATGACCGCGGCGGTGTTGGGGAAGATGCCGATGACGTCGGCCCGGCGCTTGATCTCCTTGTTGACGCGTTCGAGCGGGTTGGTGGACGAGATCTGCGCCCAGTGCTCCTTGGGGAACGCCATGTAGGCGAGCACCTCCTCGCGCGAGCCGTCCATCATGATGGCGAGCTTCTCGTATCGCTCGCGCAGCGCGTCGGCGACGTGGTGCCATTGCTCGTGGGCGGCCTCGGCGCTCTCCTGGGCGAAGATCGTCTTGAGCATGGCGACGACGGCAGGTCGCTGCTTCGCACCGACATGCGCCAGGGCGTTGCGCATCCAGTGGACCCGGCAGCGTTGCTGGGTCGCATTGAACACCTTGCCAGCGGCGCTGCGCAGCCCCCCTTCGACAAGCTCAGGACAGGCTTGTGGTCGTCCGAGATGACGAGCTTGACGCCGCGCAGCCCACGATCGGCGAGCGAGCGCAGGAAGCCCTTCCAGAACGGTTCGGCCTCTGACGGACCGCTCGCGACGCCGAGCACCTCGCGTTTGCCGAGCGTGTTGACGCCTACCGCCACTATCACCGCGGTCGAGACGATCCGGCCGCCCTCGCGCTCCTTCAGGTAGGTCGCGTCGATCCACAGGTATGGCCACTCGCCTTCGAGCGGGCGGTTGAGGAAGGCGTTCACGCGCTCGTCGATCTCGGTGATCAGCCGGCTGACCTGACTCTTCGAGACGCCGGTCCCGCCCATCGCCTTCACCAGATCGTCGACCGATCGTGTCGAGATGCCCTGGATGTCAACGGCGGAGCAAAATCAGACCAGCGGGGCGGAGTAAAAGCAGGCCAGTCGAGGCGTGCGCTGACGATATGAGAAGGGCCCCGATCGGGGCCCTTCTCATATCGTTGCCGTCCCCGGTCTGGC
>NZ_CAXSHM010000046.1:0-18709 GCF_964237335.1 uncultured Sphingomonas sp. | reverse complement strand
CGGGTCATTTCTCGATGAAAACTCCGGGTCAACTCTCAGTGCAAATCAACAGCCAGGGCTCGCCGTCTCCTCCGCCTCGATCGACGCTTCGCCGGAAGCCCGCATAATGTCGGTGAGGGAGACACCAGGACCATCGCCGGCCTTCAGCCGCAGGTGACCATCGACGAACTCGACATCCTCGAACTCGGCAGCGCCCAAAGGATCGCCGTCCATCTTCTGCGCTGCCTTGAACAGCTTCTTGCCGACCGCCTGACAGGCAAGCTGCACCGCCGCGCCGGTCGACGCCGCCGCCCACGAACCGCCTTCGACGGGCGCGGTCGGCAGGTCGCTGTCGCCCAGCGTCGCGGTGATCCGTTCGGGTGCGATGCCGAGCGTGTCCGCGGCGACCAGCGTCATCACCGTATAGGTGCCGGTGCCGATGTCCGACGTGGCACTCGCCACCTCCAGGTCGCCATTTGCGGAGAGGCGCGCGCGCGCCGCGGTCTTGGAGAACTGCGCGTCCCACATGCCCGTCGCCACGCCCCAGCCGACCAGCTCGCGACCTTCCTTCATCGATCGCGGTTCGGGGCTGCGTTCCGCCCAGCCGAACAGCTCCGCGCCCTCGCGATACGCCTCGCGCAACGCCTTGGACGTGAACGGCAGCTGGTTCATCGCCTCGGTTTCCGAATAGTTGACCATCCGGAACTCGAGGGGGTCGACCTTCGCCTGGTAGGACATCTCGTCGATAGCAATCTCGAACAGCGTCATGCCGGTCGCGGCACCCGGCGCGCGCATGTCGGCCGAGGTGTAGGTATCCCGCGGCGCGATCGTGTTCTGTCCTTCGGCGTTGGGGCAGTCGTAATTCATCATCCCCCAGGTGACGATGTCCTCCATGTTGTTCTCGAAGCGCGAGGTGGAGGTCGTGGCATCGCCGATGATCGCGGTAAGCTTGCCGGTATGCTCGGCGCCCAGCTTGATCTGGTAGACGCATTCGGGACGGTGGGCGTGGTAGAACATCTGCTGCCGCGTCATCACCACGCGGACGGAGCGCTCTAGCAGGATTGCCGCCATCGTCGCGAGCTGCACCTGCCATTGCGGCCGCAGACCCGAGCCGAAACCGCCCCCGACATAAGCGTTGACGACGCGGACGTTGCTTTTACCGAGCTTGAACGCGCTGGCCAGATAGGCCTGGACGCCCTGCGCCCCTTGCGTCTTGTCGTAGACGGTGACCTTGCCGTCGCCATGCCACTCGACCGTCGAGGCGTGCATCTCCATCGGATTGTGGTGCTCGGTCGCGAGCCGATACTCGCCTTCGACCTTGAGGGCCGCGGCATCATAGGCGGCCGGTGCGTCCTCCCGCTTCTTGGGCGGGTGGAAGGTGTTGCGGCGCATGCCCTTGGGCGGCAGGAACTTCTCGCTCAGCGAGGTGTCGAAATCGATGTTGTGAGGTTCGTCGTCGTAGCGGACCTCGACCAGGCCGGCGGCGAACCGCGCCGCCTCGAAGGTCTCGGCGATCACGACGGCGACCGGCTGGCCGGCGAACATCACCTGATCATCGTGCAGTGCCTTGAACGGCTCGCCGGGGATGCCGAGCTCGTCCTTCCAACTATGGTCGAGCCATGCCTGCTTCGGCCGGTTCTCGTGCGTCATCACCTCGACTACACCAGGCACCGAGCGCGCGGCGGTGTCGTCAACGGCAACGATGCGGCCCTTGGCGATGCGGGCGGGCACGGCGACGCCGTAGAGCAGGTTCGCGACCGCATATTCGGCCGCATATTTCGCTTTGCCGGTGACCTTGTCGGTGCCGTCGACCCGGCTCAGCGGCGTGCCGATGCCGATCTTCTGGGGAGCGTTCATGAGCGAATTTCCTTAGCGGATGCGTTTGTCGGTCTGCGATTGCGGCGTGCCGGCGGCGGCCTGGTGAAGAGCGCGGACGATAGCCTTGTGAGCGAGCGCGATCTTGAAGCTGTTGTCGCCCTGGCCGACCGCGCCGGCGAGCAGCGCGCGCGCCGCGTTGTCGAACACGGACTCGGTCGGCCGCTCGTTCCTGACCGCATCCTCCGCTTCGGTGCGCCGCCACGGCTTGTGCGCGACCCCGCCGAGCGCGATGCGGACGTCGGCGATCCGTTCGTCCTCGATCCGCATCGCGACGGCCACCGACACCAGCGCAAATGCGTACGACAACCGGTCGCGCAGCTTCAGGTAGGTGTAGTTGGTCGCGAACTCCGCGGGCGGAAGGTCGATCGCGGTGACCAGCTCGCCGGCCGTCAACGTGTTGTCGCGCCACGGCTCGTCGCCGGGAAGGCGGTGGTAGTCGGCGAACGCGATCGTCCGCTCGCCTTGAGGACCGGTCACCTGCACCTGCGCGTCGAGCGCGGCGAGCGCGACGCACATGTCGGAGGGATGCGTGGCGATGCACTGGTCGCTCGCCCCCAAGATCGCGTGGATGCGGTTGACCCCGCCGATCGCGCCGCAGCCCTGGCCGGGCACGCGCTTGTTGCACGGCGTGTCGGTATCGTAAAAATAGTAACAGCGGGTCCGCTGGTTGAGGTTGCCGCCGTTGGTCGCCGCGTTCCTCAGCTGCGGCGACGCGCCGGCCAGGATCGCGGAGGAAAGCAGCGGATAGCGCGCCTGCACGCGCTCGTCCCAGGCGGTGTCGGCGTTGGTCGCGAGTGCGCCCAGCCGCAGCCCGCCATCGTCGCGGTCGGTGATCTGCGCCAGCGGCAGCCGGTTAATGTCGACGACTTCCAGCGGCCGCGCGACATTCTCCTTCATCAGATCGATCAGGTTGGTGCCGCCCGCCAGATAGGCGGCGTGGTCGCCCGCGCCCTCGCGCACCGCCTCGGCAACATCGCCGGGCCGCGCATAGTCGAACCGGATCATGCCTGCGTCTCCACGACTTCAAGCACCGCGTCGGCGATGTTGGTGTAGGCGCCGCAACGGCAGATGTTACCGCTCATCTGCTCGCGAACGTCCTCGCGCGTGGTCGCATGACCCTCGGTGATGAGCCCCTGCGCCGAACAGATCTGCCCCGGTGTGCAGTAGCCGCACTGAAACGCGTCGTGCTCGATGAACGCGGCCTGGAGCGGGTGGAGGTTGCCCGCCGCGCCGAGCCCCTCGATCGTCGTGACCTCGGCGCCATCGACTGACACGGCGAGCTTCAGGCACGAGTTGATCCGTTTGCCGTCGATCAGCACGGTGCAGGCTCCGCACTGGCCATGGTCGCACCCCTTCTTGGTGCCGGTCAGATCGAGCTTGTCGCGCAGCAGGTCGAGTAGCGTCGTCCACGGCTCGACCTGAAGCTCGCGAGCCTCCCCGTTGATGGTCAGCGAAAGCGGCAGGCTCGCAATCGGCCTGGCGGCGACAGCGACCGCGGAGGATCGGTCGATGGTGACGGCGTCGTTCATGCCGGGATTTCCTCGATGCTGGCGGTATTCGCCGCCTGTACGCCATTCTCGCGGTGACGGAAGTCGCTAAGTGCCTGATAGACCTGCAATCTTGCCCGCATCACGCCGCCGAGCGGGCGGTGCGCGGCGAGGCTGTGGGCGGGACGGAACGTCATCACCTCGTCGAAATACCGCACCCTCTCGGGGCTGTACGCCGCCTGTCGCGGCAGACGGATCGTGGCGACGGTGCGATACTGGCTGTCCTGCGCCGGCCATTCGACCGACGTGTCCTCGATCGGCTGCGTCTCGGCATTGGCCCAGAGCTGGACGCGCAGGTCGAATACGGCGTCATGCTCGTCGAGATAGGCGATCGCGGCGTGGCGGAAGCCGTCCTCGTCTTGGTGCGGGTCGAGTTGCCAGTCCTTCAACGCGTCCTGATAGGTGGAGGACGGGAAGGAGCCGAGCTTCGCGACATAGTCGCCGTAGCGCACCGGGCACTGGCTGAAATAATAGTCGTCGATCGGGTGGCTGAAGGGATGGCCGTAGAAGTCGAGCGTCGGGCTTGGCCCGCCCGCGACGGCGTTCAACACCTTGTTGATGTTGCGCGCGATCGACGAGGCGGCACTCTTCACGCTTTCCGGCATAGGCGTCGTCGCACCGATCTTCTTGGCCTGGGACAGGAAGCCCGCAGCGGTGCCCGCCGGAAAGGTCGGGCCGCTGGCGAAGACGAAGTCCTGCGTCGGCGCGTCGTGGCCAGGCAGCTTCTCGCCCTCGACGCCGAAGACCTTGATCGCCATGCCGCGATGCGTCGACACCCGGTCACCGAGGTTTTCGCCCGGCCCCTGCGCAAAGCGGACCGCGACCTGGAACGTGCCGCCCGCGGCGAACAGCCCCTGGGCCAGCTCGGGCGGCAGGTCGTCGGCGACCGTGAGTTCGCCGATCACGCATGCGGTGCTCTTGGCGTGACTGGCGCGGACCGCATGGCCCTCGCGTTTCTCGACGATCTCGCTCTCCTGGGTCATGCCCTTGATGATGCCATCGATCGCTTCCTGCTCGTCGGGCACGGGCGTCTCAATGTCGGGAGCGTAGCGCAGGTAGGTCATGGTCGTTTCCTCGTCAGGGGCTGGTGTTTGGTGGCGACGGGAGGTTCACCGTCGGCGCGGCTCGCCGCTCTCGCGACGGCGGCGGTGATCAGTCCGAACAGGACGTGGTTCATCATGTGTATGCCGATGGTCTGCGCATCGGACCTCCACTCGCGCGGCTTCACGCCAAGGGCGGGCCCGGTGATCCAGTGCGCGACCGCGTAGAAGGCGAGGCCGAACGCGACGCCGCTGACGACGACGTCGGCATCGTCGACGGATGTGGCGGCATAGGCCGCGCCCGCGAGCGCAGAGAGAGCGAGATGACCCCCTTGGGTTACCGCCTGTTCGGTGGCGGACGGCAGCTGCTCCGAATGTGGGGTCGGCTGTCCCAGCGTCGCCGCGCTGCTGCGTTCGAGTTCGGTCAGCTCCGACGGCTTGCCGGTCTTCTTCTCCTGCAGCATCATCATCGCGGTCAGCCCGAGTCCGGCGACGAGGCCGCCGGTGATCGAACCGATCATCCGCCGACCGTTCACGCCGCTGGCTCCCTGGTCGGTTCGCTGTCCATCGCGATGGCGAGGCGAGCGGATGCGATCCTGCAGGTATTGCTCATGACGCTTCCTTCGGGGGTGACCGCGTAAGGAGTGCCGCCGCGCCGAGCGCTGCGACCAGGGCGGCGCCGCCCACCAGGGCGGGGTGGCGCTCGGCGGCGGTGTAGAGGCTGAAGCGTCGGCCCGGCTGCCGACCCGAGCGTTCCTGTCCCCGCTGGACCGGCGAGAAGATGCTGGTCTCGGGCGTCGCCGGCTGTTTCGGGTCCGACATCGGAGCTTCGAGGAGCTTAGACATGCGATCGAGCAGCGCCGGGAAGTGCGTGCCCAGCAGCACCTGCAGATGGCCCGCTCCACCGACCGTGATGTCGCGCCGGACGTGCACGGCCGCGTCGAGGATGGCCTCCGCAACCACCGTTGGGTCGTAGACCGGCGGGGGGATCATCGCCTCGCCATCGACGTGGTTGGCCGCGTGCTGCGCGATCGGCGTGTCGATGCCGGACGGCTTGATGAGCGCGACGGAGATGGGCACGCGGTCGGCGGTGAACTCCACGCGCAGCGCATCGACGAAGCCCTTCACCGCATGCTTAGACGCCGCATAGGCGCTGAGTATCGGTGAGGGCAGATCGGAGGCGATGGATCCGATCGCGATGAACGCGCCGCCTTTTTCGCGCATGTGCTCGTACGCGGTGAGCGCGCCATGCACGGTGCCGAAGTAGTTGGTAGGGAACAGCTGCTCGTGCTCGTCGAGCGGCGTGTCGATCAACTTGGCGTAGATCGCAGTACCGGCATCGTTCACCCAAGTATCGATCCGGCCGAACCGCGCCACCGCCCGGGCTCCGGCGGCGCCGACGGCTGCGGCATCGCCTACGTCGGCCACCACATAGTCGGCATCGCCTCCGGCCGAGGTGATGGCGTCGACCGCCTCCCGCAACGACGCCTCGTTGCGTGCGACGAGCATCACCTTCGCGCCGCGCGACGCCGCGAGCTTAGCCGTCACCAGCCGACCCCCGAGCTGGCGCCCGTGACGACGATGACCTGCTCGGCCAGTGGCTTGAGCGCGATACTCACGCCTTGGCCAACGCCGCCGCAGCAGCTTCCGCGACCTCGACGTCCTGGTCCACGGTTCCACCGCTCGCGCCGACGGCCCCGATCACGGTCTCGCCCGCCTTGATCGGCACGCCGCCGCCGAAGATCACGACCTTGTGCCGATTAGTGCTGTCGATGCCGAACAGCGGCTTTCCCGACTGCGCCATCTTGGCGAGGTCCTCGGTCGACATATCAAACGCGCGAGCAGTCCAGGCCTTGTGAATAGAGATGTCGATCGAGCCGAGCCACGCCCCGTCCATGCGAACATGTGCGACGAGGTTGCCGCCAGCATCCGCGACTGCGAGATTGTAGGTTACGCCGATCTCCGCGGCCTTGGCCTCGCCAGCGGCGATCACGCGGCGGGCGTCAGCGAGTGTCAGAGTCTGTATGGGGGCGGGCATGCGAGGTCCTTTCGAACGATAGAAGGAGTTCAGGCCGGAATTCGACCAACGCTGGTTCTGTTCGGAGCGACGACGCCACTCTCGCGACCATGGAAGTCGGAGGGCGTGCAGTAGACCCGCAGCCACATGGGCATTTCGGTCTCCTGCGGCATGCCCTTGTTGCCGTTGACCGACCCCTGCTCGTCGGCCTGAATCGTCTCAATGTCATCGCGGTAGCGGAGATAGGTCAAATGCCATCCTTCACTTGATGGGTTCGAACGAGAACAGCTGCGTCTTGATCGAGGGCGGCGCCCCAGGCGTGAACCACTGCGTGTCCTGGATGTGACTGGCGGTGACGTAGAGCCGGCCGTCCGGACCTTCCGAGAAGGTGTCAGGCCAGCGCAGGCGTTTGTCGGTCAGCACGGTCTCGGTGCCCTTTCCGACGAGCCGTTTGATCGAATAGTCGCTCGGCGAGGTGAGGTAGAGATCGCCGGCCTTGCTCATCCACAGCCCGTCGGCGACGTGCGTGGAGGCAACCGTCTTCACGGCGCGGGCGCGGTCGGCCTCGCTGACGTCTGGTCGCAGCTTGCCGGTCGCGATCGAGTACAGCGTCTTGCCGGTCAGCGCCTGCCAGTAGAGCGTCGAGCCATCGTTGGAGATCGCGATCCCGTCCGCGGCGAAGGCCGGCTGCCGGCCGTCCGGACGGAGCAGCGGCTTGCCGTCGAGCGTGACGGTGACGGTCTTGTCGACCTGTGTCGAGGGGTGTCCATCGAGCGTGCGGAAGGACGTGCCAGCAACCAGATCGACCACGATGATCGCGCCGCGCGTGCCGCTGTCGGTGATGTAGCCGGTCCTGCCGTCTGGCGAGAAGCGAATGTCGTTGAGGTACGTGCCCTGCAACGCCACGTCGGCGGGCACCGCGATCACCTTCGTCACGCGATTGGTCTTCAGCTCGATCCGGACCAGTTTCGGCGCGCCCTCCAGAACCTTCTCGTTGCCGGGCGCGCCGGGGTCGAGCACCCACAGGTTGCCGTGGCCATCGGGCACGATCGACTGGACGCAGACGAAATGCTCTCCGACCGGGAGATCGTTGGCCTTGGCGTTGCGCCAGTTATTCCACTTCGCGTCCGGATATGGCTTGAGGCTGCCGTCCGCCATCACCTCCGCAACCGAGATCGGCGCGTCGTCGGTCCAGCGCGGGAAGTTGACGAAACGCCGGCCTTGCTCGGTGACCGCGACGCCGGTTACCTGATGGTCGAATTCCGCGACCTGCGTCAGCTGCGAGCTGCGCCCCTGTGCCTGCGCGATGCCGACCGCGGTCGCGGCGAGGAGCCCCGCGGCCGCAACACCGGCGAGGATGGGTGTGACTTTCTTCATATATAGGCTCCGGTCGGTGGTGTCGGTGAGATCCGCCGGTTCCCCGGTGAACAGGTCAATGAGGTGGCGCGCGACCGCGTCCGGGTTCTCGCGCTGCGGGAAGTGGCCGACCCCGGCGAGCGTAACGAAGGCGAACGGTCCGCTGAACTTGCTGGGCACGTCCTTGGATGCGGACGGCGGGTTCACCCCATCGACCGCCCCCTGGACATACATCGTCGGCAGCGACAGCGTCTTGGTCGCCTTGACCTTATCCTCGAGCCACTGGCTGCCGGGATCGGGCTCGGCCTCGTCCCAGCGCGCGCGATAGCTGTGGATCGTGACCGCGTGCCAGTCGGGATTGTCGAACGACTTCGCGACCTTCTGGAATGTAGCCTCGTCGAACCAGCCGGGCGGCGACCAGTTGACCCAGTGGATGTGCGCGAAGGACTTTCGATCGGACCGCACCTTCTCGGCACCGCGCGCCGTCGCCATGAACCAATGATACCATTGGCGCTTCGCCTGCTCGAACGGCGGGGTCGGCATGCCGCCGAGCCGCGGCGGGGTGGCGAGCATCGCCATTCGCTCGATCCGGTCAGGCCAGCCGACCGCCATCGCCTCGACGGTGTTCGATCCCCAGTCGTGCCCGGCGACCATGAAGCGCTCGATCCCGAGCGCGTCCATCAGCGCGATCGCGTCCATCGCCAAGATGGCGGAGTTACCGGTGCGCGGAGCGTCCTCGTTCCGGAAGCGCGTCTCGCCGAAACCGCGCAGGGTAGGGACGATCGTGCGCAGCCCGGCGGCATTGAGCTGAGGAATCACGTCGTCCCATGTCGTCGAATCGTCGGGCCAGCCGTGCAGCAGCAGGACGACCGGCGCGTCCTTATCGCCGTCGTCCCGGTAAGCGATGTCGAGGTCCGGGGTCTGTTCGATCATCGTAATCACTTCCTGAAGCTGTCGAGCGCGGCACGGGCACCTCGCCGCGCCCCTTCAGCGACCAGGCCGAACACGAGATGCGAGGCGAGGCTGTAGGCCTGCGTGGCGGGTGCGGCCTTCCACGGCGGATCGCCGAGCCCGGCTGCCGGGACGGCCGCCTCGTCCAGCACCGCCCAAGTGCCGGTCCCGAACGCCGTCCCCATACCGGTGGTGACACGCGGCGCGAACTCGGCGGCGATCCCGTAGCCGATGCCCAGGAGCGTCCCGAGGCCGTAGTGCACGAGCTGACCGCCGAGCGGCTTGTCCTTGTCGGCGAGCGGTTCACCGGTCATGTCGCGGGCGATCCCGTTCGCGGCCTGCTCAGTTGCCGGCTCGCCGTCGTCGTCGGACTTAGGCTGGGTCAGTGCCTGGAAGTTGTCCATCGCGAACGAAGCCGCAAGCCCGGCGATCAGCCCGACCGCCGCGCCCGTCGCGATGCGCGCGCCAGTCGAGGGCGTTGGTTCGCTCACTACGCTCTCCGTGCGGCAGCAGCTCGCCAATCAGCTGGCGCGCCGTGTCGGCGATCACCTGTCCGGCACCGCGGTCGCCCTTGGCCATCGACGACATGAACGCCTTGGCCTGGACGAGCGTGACGTGGGGTGGAAGCGGTGCGACCTCTGGGTCGGTCTTCACCTCGAGCACGACCGGCCGGTCGGCGGCGAGTGCCTGCGCCCAAGCCCCGGCGAGCGCGTCGGGGGTGTCGACGAAGATGCCGGTCAGCCCCAGCATCTCCGCGAACTTCGCATACGGGACATCGGGCAGGTCCTGCGACGCCTCGTAGCGCGGGTTGCCCTCCATGACCCGCTGCTCCCAGGTGACCTCGTTGAGGTCTTGGTTGTTGAAGACGCAGACGATCAGACGTGGGTCCGCCCAGCGCCGCCAGTATTTCTGGATGGTGATGAGCTCGGCCATGTTGTTCATCTGCATCGCGCCGTCGCCTACCAGCGCGACGACAGGGCGGGTGGGGTGCGCGAACTTGGCGGCAATGGCGTAGGGCACCGCCGCGCCCATCGATGCGAGCCCGCCCGATAGAGATGCGCGCTGCCCCGCCTTCACCTGATAGTCTCGCGCGTACCAGTTCGCGCAGGAGCCCGAGTCAGACGTGACGATCGCGTCGGCTGGCAGGAGCGGCGACATCTCGTAGACGACGCGCTGCGGGTTGACGGGGTTGGCCTCCGCCATGGCGCGGCCCTTGAGCGTCTCGCGCCACTCGTTCATCTGGCTGGCGATGTCGTCCTGCCACGACCGGTCCTGCTGGCGCTCGAGCAGCGGCAGCAGCGCGCGCAGCGATTCGACCGCATCGCCGTGCAGGTTGAGTTCGACCGGGTAGCGTAAACCCAGCATTGCGGGGTCGATGTCGATCTGCACTGCGCGAGCCTGTCCATCGGCCGGCAGGAACTCGGCCCAGGGAAAGCCGGTGCCGATCATCAGCAGCGTGTCGCAGCCGTCCATCATGTCCGATGATGGCTTGGTGCCGAGCAGTCCGATGGCGCCGGTGACGAACGGCAGGTCGTCGGGCAGCACGTCCTTACCGAGCAGCGCCTTGGCGACGCCGGCGCCCAGCGTCTCCGCGACCTGCACCACCTCGGCGGCGGCACCGCGCGCGCCGGCGCCGATCAGGATCGCGACCTTCTTGCCTGCATTGAGGATGTCGGCTGCGCGGCGCAGGTCGACGTCGTGCGGCACTACCCGCGGACGCTGATACCCCGTGCCGGAGCGCGTGAAGCCGTGCGCGCGTTTCGGCTCCTCCCACACTTCGTCTTGCACGTCCTTGGGCAGGATGAGCACGGTGACGCCGTTCTTCGCCACCGCGATGCGCACGCCACGATCGACGAGGTGCCGAACCTGCGCGGGGGTCCCCGCTTCCTGCACGAAGTCGGCGACGTCGGCAAACATCCGGTCGAGGTTCAGCTCCTGCTGGTAGCTCGCGCCGCGCACCGTCGCCTCGGCCTGGCCGGCGATCGCAAGTATCGGCATGTGGTCCGACTTAGCATCGTACAGCCCGGTGATGAGGTGCGTCGCGCCAGGCCCGCCGGTCGACAGGCAGACGCCGAGCTCGCCGGTGAACTTGGCGTGCGCCGTCGCCATGAACGCCGCCATCTCCTCGTGGCGCACCTGGATGAACTCGATGCCCGAACCGCCTTTCTCTGCGCGCTGCAGCGCACCGAGCACGCCGTTGATGCCGTCCCCTGGATAGCCATAGATCCGGGTGACGCCCCAGGCCTTCAGCCGCTCGACGAAGAAGTCGCTGGTCAGTTTCGACACGGCCGCTCAGGCACCGACGAAGGTCAGCAGGTCGCGCGTCAGCCGGTCGCTGGCGGTCGCGTTGAGCCCGTGCGGCTCGCCATCGTATTCGATGAGCTGCGACTGGGTGATGGCCCTAGCGGCAGGCCGGGCGGACGCGTCTATTGGCACCGTCTTGTCCGCCGTGCCGTGGATGATGAGCGTCGGTACCCGAAACGCGGGCAGGTCCGGACGGAAGTCGGTGTGCCCGAAGGCCTGCGCCGCGGCGAGCGTCGGCCATAGCCCAGCGTGCAGCGCGGTGCCCGTCGTCATGTCGAGCACCTCCTCGCTCACCGGGCTGGTGATGAAGCCGACCCCGAAGACCTGCGGGAAGAAGGTGTTGCGGAAGAAGTGCGCGCGGTCCTTCTCGACGCCGTCGGCGATCTGCTGGAGCGTCTCTTCGGGAACGCCGTCGGGATTATCGTTGGTCCTGAGCACATACGGGACGACCGAGGAGACGAGCCCGGCGGCGACCACGCCCTTGCCCTCGTGCCGGCTCATGTAGCGCGCGATCTCGCCGCCGCCCATCGAGAAGCCGACGATCGTCGCGTCCGTCGTGGCGCCAGTCTCCTGCATCACGTCCGCGAGGTCGTCGGCGAACGTGTCGTAGTCATAGCCGCTCCACGGCTGGCCCGAACGCCCGAACCCCCGCCGGTCGTAGGTGATGGCGCGGTAACCTGCCTTCGCCAGCGCCATAGCTTGTGCGTCCCACATGTCGGCGGCGAGCGGCCAGCCGTGGGTCAGGATCACTGCACGACCTTCGCCCCAGCTCTTCACGAACAGGTCGGTGCCGTCACGAGTTTTTACGTACGCCATCGGCATCACTCCAGTAATTCGGTTTCGCCGAAAAACGACGGAGTCCTTGACGCGTTCCCTAGAATACTCGTCACATGTCACTGATTTCTATCAATATTGCCGTCCGACCCCCCCGGATAGCCGTGCCACCGCTCAGCGCCGCTAAGGCGCATGTGCGGAGGGACGCTCTCGTTCTTGGATCGGACGTCGAGGCGACTGCCGCGGCCGGCCACTTGCGCGATCTCAACCACTTCATGGAAGCTGAGGCGCTGGATCATTGTCCAGCGCCTCAGGTCTGCGCTCAATCGATTGTCATGCCCTGCGCCGGTAAGTCACCGATCGCCCGAAGCTCGTGGACCGGGCAGCCGTTTCGCTCGCCTCTGAACTGCACCGACCGATCGTAGGTCGGCTTGCGAGCCCGGTTGACGCCGCCGATCGGCTGATGGGCCGCCAAGCCGTGCCACGGGCTATACGCGATCGCCTGCTCTTGATGCTCGCTAAGACCACGCTCCCAGCCGAGCTGCGCGGGCACGGTGAGCCGCGCGACGGCGACGTACGGGCTCTCCTTCTCGTCCCAGACAATCGAGGTGTCCTCGACCGGCATCTTCTCGAGGTCGGTGCAGAGCTGGACGCGAAGCTCCCAAACGCTGTCTTGCTCGATCAGTACCTGTCCGATGTCCTCACGCAGCGCATCGGGGCGGCCGGAGGTGTCGACCTTGCTACCGGCGAGCTCGGTCAGGTTGGTAGAGACGGGCGCGACCGACAGCTTGGCGATGTAGCCGCCATGCCGCAGTGGCACCTGCGTGTAGTAGGTCTCGCCGAGCGGATGGGTGTTGGGCGCACCGCCGAGCGTCTGAATGGTCGGGCTCTGGATGCCGACCGTCTCCAACGCCGCGTCGAGCGTCTGCATCGTCGCCGACAAACCCTTCTTCAGGCCCTCGCCGACATCGGTCGTCTTGGCGAGCATCTTGAGATTGGCGAGGAAGGCCTTGGGCGTGGGCGACGCGAACGCCGGGCCGTTGACCAGGATGAAGTCCTGCGTGGTGTCCGCGTCCGACCCGGGCAGCCGATCGCCGGGTACGTCGAACAGCTTGACGGCGAGGCCGCGCGGCACACTGACGCTGTCGTCTAGGATGTCGCCGGGTAGCGTCGAAAAGCGCAGCAGCGCGTCGTAGCTGCCCGGTGCCGAGAACAGCCCCTGGGCGAGTTCGGGGGCCACGCCGGCAATCACGTCGAGCTTACCCTTCACGATCGCGTGCCCCTTGGCGTGGACGCCGCGGACCGCTGTGCCATAGTCCTTGGCGGTCGTTTCCTGGATCAGTCGGATCTGCTCGTTCAGCCCTTGGATCGTCTCGGCCTCGTCTTCGGCGCGCACTTCGACGTCGGGGGTGAACGGAACGGGCGTGTGTTTGATGTCGTCAGGCATGGCGGAACCTCAAAGCGAAAACAGAGCTGGTGGTGGAAGGCCTCCTCCCGTCGGGAGGAGGCCGGTTCTCGCGTCAGGCGCGGAGTTCGTGCGCGATGCGCTGCGTAATCATCGTATGCTCCTTGAACGTCGCCAGCGTGAGCGTCGCAAGGTGGCGTCCGTGCATCTCCATCATGTCGCTCGCGTCCGCCGGGCTGGCCAGGTAGGCGGTGGCGAGATCGCGCAGGAACACGTGGTTCTCGTACTGCGCATCGATGTACGCGCGGTCGAACGCCGCGCCGGGTGCCGCCGAGCGGATCTTGTCCAGCGTAGCCTGCGCCTTGGCGTCCATCGGCGGCGGCGTGTTGCCGAGCTGCTTCAGCACGGTCGTGACGGCGACCGCCTCGGTCAGCTCGAAACCGGCGAACTCGCGCGCGTCGGCCTTGCGCGCCCGGTCGACCGCGATCTGGCTGGTCGCCAGCGACAGCATGGCCGGGCCGAACACGCCCATCTCGAACTGGGTGTGCGTCCGGGTGCCGGAGACGTCGGGCATCGGCATCGCCGCCGGGTCCATGCCCATGCGATGCTGCCGCTGTGCCATCGCCATGGCGGGGACGGCAACGAGGGCGGCGGCGGCCCCGGTCAGGATAGTGCGACGGTCGGTAAGCATGGGCGTTCCTCTCATGGTGACCGAAGGCACACATGCGCGAGGGTCCCTGGCAGGACGGCTCGCCGATCGACCCGTTCCACAGTCGCTCGAGGATTGGACAGCCGGTCGGTCAGTCTGGACGATCGGTGACCTGCAGATCGTCCAGACCCACCGGCGGCGGCAGCGGCGCCAGCCGGTACGTCGACGGCAGCATGGCATAGGTGGCTTCGAACGCGCGGGAGAACGGCCGCGATCCGGCGTAGCCCACGCTTTGAGCGATGGCCTTGATCGGCAGGTCGGTGACCCTGAGCAGGCGTGCCGCCACCCGCAAACGCGCCTTTTGCACGAAGTCGATGGGGCCTTGTCCGAAGGTGCGTGAGAAATGATCGGAAAACGACGCCCGGCTCATGCCGGCGAGACCGGCAAGGCTGCCGACACTGTGGTCCGCGCCGGGATGCTCGATGATGGCGGCGATCGCGCGCGCCAGCCGGGGGTGGTGGAGCGCATCGAGGACGGTCGACCCGTCAGCCTGCGCCCAGTGCCGACGCAACAGCATGATGAGCGCCTGCTTCATCAGCGCCTGACACATCGCCTGGGTCCCCAAACCGGCGTTGGTGACCTCGTGGCGCATGGCATCGACGATCGCGGCCGGTACGCCGCTCGCTGCCAGGTCGTCGGCCACCGGCAAGCGCATCAGGTCGAACAGACCGAGCGCCGCCTGGTCCGGCGCCGAAACCGCGGCGCACAGCAGCAGCGTGTCATCGGCGCCGTCGCCCGCGGTGAACTCGACGAGGCCGTCCCCGATCAGCTCGCACTTGTCAGCCGCAGCGCCGGTCGCGGCGGATCTGTCGGCGTCGCCGACCCAGTGCGGCTGCAAGGCCGGCACGACCAGGACGCTCGATGGAGCGAATGGAACCGGAGCCGTCTCACCAGCCTGGATATGCCCCGACCCGCGCAGCACGAAGTGGACCGTGACGGCCTTGAACACCGGAAAGCTCATCCGCCAACCGGACTGGATCCGGCACACCGAGAAGGCGTGCGGCGCCACATCAAGGGCGGTTAGCAGACGATTGAGGGTCGGATCGATCAGCGTGGACCTTTGGGACGCATCGGCACATTGCAACGATACTTAGACTAAGGCTAGGTTCCATCACCCTTGAGCCCCTGAATCGAAGCCGTCTTTGATGGCGGTGCCTATTAGCGCTCCGACGCGGCATCGCTTCCGACTTGCGGGGTCGCGCATCTGCGTCGCGTCACGGTTCTCGATCACGCCTGGCCAGCGGCCGGTGCCCGTCGGCCGTGTCAGTTCCGTCCCGAGGGCGGCATGCCGCCTGATTGGCGCTACGGTGCGACGAGCACGCTCAGCGTCGCGGTGATCCGCTCCCGCATTTCCGGCTCGCGGGTCACCTCGAGCATCGCGCTGAGGCTACGCCGGGCGGCCGGAACCGTCGCCTTCGGTGAGTTCCAGCCTCGCGCGCTCCCACCAAGCGTGACCATGGTCTGGTGCGAAGGTCGTCATCCTGGCATAAAGAGTGAGAGCGCGTCGGCCTTGTCCTGCCTCGGCGCGGGTCGCCTGGTTGAGCAGCAGCCGGACGATAACGGACCGGTTCGGCATGGCGGCGACATGCTGGACTGCCGGTGTCGCCCCGCTCGCGGAGGATGCGACCAAGCCGCCAAGCCCTGCGCATCCACCAGCACGCCATCGCGGAACGGGTCGATGATCACGGGCGTCGCAGCGTCGCCGACCAGGACCAGTACGTGCCCCGGCACGTTCAGGATCTCGGCCGTCCAGCCGACCCGGCGGGCGGCGGCGACGTAGACGATCGACAGGCTCACCGGCATGCCGCGTCGTCGATCGATGACGCGGATCAGGTCCGCGTTGTCCGGATCAACGTAGCTCTCGCAATCGCCAGCGAACCTGAACTGCTCGGCGACCACCAGTGATAGCGCGTCGGCCCGGGACCGGCAGAGTGCGCGTCGCGGTCCTTGTGGCCAAGGCTCGACGCCATCGAGGCGAGCAGCTGTCGGTATGAGGACTCGTCGATTGCGTCATGGTCGGGGGCGGCCAGGGCCACGGCGGCCTCGTCCAGTACGATGTCGCCCTCGACCATGAGGCCAAGTCGCGTCAGTACTTCGTTCATGGGGCGAAGATGTTGCCTGCGGCGGTTACCGCCAATGCGACGTCCGATCGACGCCGTTTCAAGCCAGCAGGGTTCGCGCGCAGCAGACCGAACCTTTGCGCCGTCACCACTTGCCGTGGATGCGCATCGTTCGTTGCGGGCAATGTCTTGAGCGGTTAACAAGCAACGGTCGTCGCGGCCGGTGCGCAGTCGTAGCACTGCTTCGGGGGCATAGCTGGGGGCACGGAAAATCCAGTGCTACCAGATTATCGTTTAGTAACAATTGCATCGCTGTTGCAATGTGGATCCCTCCGTCTCCGCCGCCACCCCACCGGCTCTAGGCGACAGTAACTTCTGAAATCCCAGTGCAAGCCAAGACACCTAGCGGCTGCCACTTGGGTTGATCGTGCGTACAGGCCGCTCGAGGCGACTGTTCAGCTTGGACGGCATGGAAGCGATGATCCAGTCGGATTCACGAACGTCTTAACAAGTGTGGGAGTAGCCGACGTTGGACTAGGTCTCTATCGGCACCATTCAGCGTCGCGCTCGCGTCGGGCTGCAGCTACGCGTCTTAGGCAGGCGCGCCCAATATCTGGGCCACAACTATGTATCGATCCCGATCAGAGCTCTCACTATGCGCGGGGAACACGACAGGTTAAGGTAATATGCACCTACACCGAGGTAAGATTCTTTATGGATGCCGTGATCTATATTCGCTGGTCGAGTGCAGAACAGGGGAGGGGCAGCAGCCTCGAGCGGCAGCAGGAGGAATGCCGTCGTCACGCGGCGCTCAAAGGCTGGAACGTCATCGCCGAAATGATCGACGATGGCGTCTCGGCATTCAAGGGGCAGCATGCCGCCGTGGGCGAACTGGGTCGGTTCGTCGCCGGAGTGGAGGTAGGGGCATACCCGGACGGCGTGGTACTTCTAGCCGAAAACCTGGACCGCCTGTCCCGCGAGCAGGCGAAGAAGGTCTTTGCCTGGATGTACCGCGTTACGGAACTTGGTGTGATCGTCGCGACCGTCGAGGGGGACCGTCGCTACGACCGCGACAACCTCAACATGGCGGCGATCATCGAAGTGATCGTCAAGGCGCAGCTCGCGAACGAGGAGTCCGAGAAGAAGGCGTCTCGCCTGTCGGCGGCTTGGGCGTCCAAGCGTGGGCGCTTGGCGGGAGGGGAGCGGATCGTGCTTACCAGTCGCGCCCCGGCGTGGCTTAGGGTGGAAGGGAGTCCGCCTCGGTTCGCCGTCGTCGACGACCGCGCGGCAACTATCCGACGCATTTTTCGGGACACCGTCGCAGGCCTGGGCAAGCACCACATCGCGCGGAATCTCAATCTGGACGGTATCGAGACGTTCGGCCGGGCCAAGGGCTGGCATGGATCCTACGTCCAGAAGATCCTTAACAGCGCCGCCGTGCTTGGCGAATTTCAGCCGGGTAGAAAACCCCGTGGCGAGCGGCGAACGGCCGTCGGGGAGGCAGTTGTCGACTATTATCCCAGGATCGTCGATGCCGACCTTCATGCGGCGGCGACGCGCGCCATCTCGGGCCGGCAGCGGCGGGTGGCTGGCCGGGGCAGGCGACTGACGAACCTTTTCTCAGGCCTCGCCACCTGCGGCGAGTGCGGCTCGAAGATGACGTTTCGGGGAAAGGGGCTCAGGCGGCGTGCTGACGGGACCGAGATCAGGGAGGACTACTTGGTCTGCGACAGCTACCAGCGTGGCTGCGGCTGCGGAAATGGACACCATTTCAACTACGCCGACTGGAGCAGTGGAGTGCTCACCGCGATCTTGCACGCCGCTATGAGCGACCGGCACTTCTCATCTCCGGATGTCGTGCGCCCGATCGAGATCGAGATCGCCGAAAGCGTGCGGGTGCGAACGGCGACGAACGCGCGTGCCGAGAATGCGCTCGCGCTGCACCTCGAGACAGGTCGTGCGGAGCCGAAGGCGAAGTGGTTGGAGGCTGCACGGGAGGTCGATGAGCACGACGTTACCATCCGCAGGCTTCAGGCGAGGTTGGTCGAGGCGCGCGGGGCGGTGTCGCCCGAGGAGCACCTGCGTCGCATTCAGGCGCTGCAGAATACGCTTGAGGATGACGACGATCAGATCCGCTTCGTTGCGCGTTCGCGGGTGATGGAAGCGGTCCACGAATTGGTCGCCACTATGGTTTTCTCGAAGACGCCGCTTCAGGTGATGCTGGCCACGAAGGACGGCATCGCCGTGCAGGTGGGCTGGGAAGACCGGGGCGAGGGTCCCATCATGGCTTCCACGGCTTGGACGATGGACGGGGCGGCGAGATGGCCGGCTCGCTACAATCCGCCGGACTACGTCCAGCCGGATTAGAAGTCACTGGAAGGGCAGGTAATGACGCGCTCGGCCAACCTCACGCGGTCTGCGCTGGCAATTCCGACATCGTCGCGATCACGGTTCCTCGATGATGGCGATCAGTCGGCGGATCGCGTCCCGCCGCGTGGTGTAGCTTCCGCGGCGTGCGCGAGGCTCGCGGCGCCGTGTCGCCTGAGGAGCACCGGCGTCGCATATTCGCGTTGAGGAACACACTGGACGACGGCGACGAGCAGGTCAGGTTCGAGACGCGCTCACGAGTCATCGAGGGTAACTGCTCACGGGGTTGGCGCATGACGGCTTGATCAGGCGACTGCGAAGC
>NZ_CAXSHM010000045.1:0-20487 GCF_964237335.1 uncultured Sphingomonas sp. | reverse complement strand
AGCGCAGGCGCGCTACCTCACCGCCGGGCGCCCCTGCCGCGCAGCGGCTTCGTGCATTGGGCGTGAGCAGACATGTTTGCGAGCCAAGCTACGGAGTGAGCCTCCCGGCGACCCGACCGGCTACCTCGGCTTTCAAGGTCGCCTCCAAGGAACCGCGCCCTACCCCCGCCCGATCAGCCGCTGCGCGATGCCGTCCGACACCTGCGCGATCGGGGCGCCGGTGCGGTCGGCTTCGTCCCACACCTGCGCCAGCCGCTCGGGGATGCGGGCGATGCGGGCGCGGACCTCGTCCTCGTTCGCCGTGCCGAGATATTCGAGCGCGACGTTGATGATGCCGCCGGCGTTGATGACGTAATCGGGCGCGTAGAGGATGCCCGCCTCGCGCAGCCGCTCGCCGTCCGCCGGCGTCGCCAACTGGTTGTTCGCCCCGCCCGCGACGATCCGCGCCTTCATCTGCGGGATGCTGCGCTCGGTCAGCACCGCGCCCAGCGCATTGGGGCTGACGATGTCGGCCTCCGCGGCCAGGATCGTGTCGACCGGCACCACGCTCGCGCCCAGCTCGTCGGCCAGTGCCGCGGCGCGCGCGGCATCGACGTCGGCCAGCATCAGCACCGCGCCGTCCGCCGCCAGCCGCCGCGCGAGCCCGCCGCCGACCGAGCCGACGCCCTGGATCGCCACGCGCACGCCGCGCATGTCGCCCGCGCCCAGCCCGCGCGCCGCGGCGGCCTTCACGCCCAGATACACGCCGTCCGCGGTATATGGCCCGGGATCGCCGCCCGCCGCGCCGGTCTGCGCCGGCAGGCCGGACACATGCCGCGTCGCGCGCGCGATCGCCACCATGTCGGCCTCCGCGATGCCGACGTCCTCGGCCGTCACGTACCGGCCGGCGAGCGAATCTACCGCGCGGCCGAACGCCTCCAGCATCGCCGGCGTCTTGGTGCGGACCGCGTCGGCCAGGATCACGCCCTTGCCCCCACCCATCGGCAGCCCGGCCATCGCGTTCTTGTAGCTCATGCCGCGCGACAGCCGCAGCGCGTCGGTGATCGCGTCCGCATCGGCGGCATAATGCCAGAAGCGGACACCGCCAGCCGCGGGCCCGAGAGCGGTGGAATGCACCGCGATCACCGCGCGCAGGCCCGTGGCGGCGTCGGTGAACAGATGCACGCCCTCATGCGCGTCGAAATCCGGGTAGCCCCAGCCACTCGTCATGGGCTCGCTGGTCATCGCCGGTGCCTTGATGTCGGGAGTGAATGGGGCGACCGACGGGACTTGAACCCGCAACATCCGGCATCACAAGCCGACGCTCTAACCAATTGAACTACGATCGCCACGAAGGTGACGGCCCCTAGCGGGGGGAGGGCCAAGGCGCAAGGGCGGGGGGAGCGGGCTTTGTCTGATCCGCTCACGCGGATGCGGTGCCAGCCCGCTCCCCCACCCGACCTCCCATCCAGGATACGCTGTGGGAGGTCGGGTGGGGGAGCGGGCTGGCACCGCCTTGATCCAACCAATCAGAACTTACCGTCGACCGAAAGCCGGTATCCGCCCGGTCCCTGCACGAAGCCAAACCCGGCGAGCTTCTGCGCGGTGGCGGGATCGGGCGCGGCGACGGTCAGCGCGGCGGTGTAGCGGCCGTCGTCGGTCAGGCGGAGCTCGATCCGCTCCGTCGCCGCCTGGCTCGCGAGCGGCAGCAGCAGCCGGCCGGCGTCGCAGCGCGCGTTGCCCGCCATCACGCCGGCGAGCGGCAGCCCCGCGACCTCGCCCGCCATCGTCGCGCGCACCCGCCCCTCGGCGCGGTCGCAGGCGCCGTCGCGGAAGCGGACCGTCACCTCGTCGAGGTCGAGCGCGGTGACGGGCAACGGCTGGAACAGGCCGGCGGCAGGCAGCGTGGCGGTGATCGCATCGGCGGCCAGCGAGTGACGGCTGGCGGCGAGCGCGCCGCGGAACGCGTGCAGCGCGTCCTCCCCACGGCTGCCCAGATCGACGCGGGCGCGGCCGGCGACCAGGTCGAACGGCGCGAGCCGGGCGGCGAGATCGCCCAGCCGCAGCCCCGCGGCGCTCGCCTCCGCCAGCGATCCGCCCCACACGCTGCCCTCGACGCGCCGCGCCGTCAGCCCCGCCTCCCCCAGCCCTGCCGCGCCGAGCACGAGCCGCAGCGGCAGAAACGCGAGCAGCGCCGCCACCAGCATCGCGCCGAACAGCGCGAGGCGGCCGGTCCCGAGCCGGATCATGAGGTTCTCGCTCGCAGCGTCATCTGCGTCGCCAGCGTGTGATCGCCATTGTCGGTCAGCCGCATCGACTCGACCAATATGCCGGCCTGCTCCAGCCCCGCGACCCAGGTCATCAGCGCGGCGCCGCGCGCCGAGGCGATGCCGAGCTGGACGCGGCCAGGGCCGAGCTGGTTAAGCGTCTGGAGCGTGAAGCCCGCGGCGTCCGCACGGCGGCGCAGCTCCCCATCGAGGCCACCGGTCAGCGCCGCGGGCCGCGCCTTCGCCAGCGCCTCCAGCGCCGCGACCCGCGCCTCCGTGTCGCCCAGCCGGATCACCGCATCCTGCTGGCGCTGGCGGCTGGACGACAGGCCGTCCGTCACCGGCAGGATGATCCCCGCCCACACCAATGTCAGCGCCGCGAGCGCCAGCATCGCGAGGATCAGCCGCTTCTCCCGTAGCGCGCGGCCGTCGAACCAAATGCGGAGCGCCGTCATCTTGCGCGAACCGTCAGATCGCCGGTCAACCGGCCGTCGGCGGCCGCGAAGGTGCTCGCCGTCACGCCCAGCCCCGTCCGGGCGATCGCATCGCGCAACGCCGCGGCCTGGCCCTGCGTCTGCACCGCGACCGACACGCGCAGATTGCCGGTCGCGGACCAGTCGAGCGCGGTCGCCTCCGTTCCCGGAACCGATCGCACCGCGGTGAAGACGATCGCGGCGGTGCGGGTGAAGCCGCGCCCGGGACCGCGCAAGCCGGCCAGCCGCTCGTCGAGCTGCGCGTCGGGATCGTTCGCCGTCTCGCCGCTGGGCAGGCCTGCGCGGGCGAGCTGGTCGGCCCGCGCCTCCGCCGCGCTCGCGGCGAGGTCGTAGCGGGCGACGCGGACCAGATCGGCGGCGAGCGTCACCGTCAGGATCGCGAGCGCCAGCCAGCCCAGCCGCCGGACCAGCGCCCAGTCGATCCCCGCCCGCCGCCGCGCGAACGCGCCCTGCCGCAGGTTCAGCGCCGGCGCGGCGAGCGCGGTCGCCAGCGCCTGCTCCATCGCGTCCGGCGCGAGGCGTACGGGCGGCGTGTCGCCGGTGACGAGCGGCGTCAGCCACGCCTCGTCGGCAAAACCGCTGGTGGCCCCGCGCACGACGTCGCGCCCGCCGATCGCCGCCCGGACATAGCCGTCGCCGGGCCGGGGCAGCAGCATCGGCGCGGGCACGATCCGGTCGGGGTCCACGCCCGCCTCCGCAAGCCCGACCAGCCAGGCGCGCATCTGCGCCGCCGACACGACGCCGATGGGCTGCTCCACGCCGTCTTCCTGGCCGACCGCGACGTGCAGCTCGCCGATCGGCGCCGCGCTCGCGTCCGCCGCCAGCAACCGCGCCGCCGCCAGGCCCTGCGCGGCCGAACGCGTCGGCAACTGGGCCCAATGCAGCGTCACCGCATCCGCCGGCGGCACCGCGACCGTCTCGCCGGCGTCGTCGGGCGTGTCAGCGGCCGGGGGCAACCCCTCGCCGCGCGCCACGACGCGGTTCCCCGCCAGCCGCCACCAGCGGTAACCGTCATCGCCCGACGGCAGGAACAGGAGGGTGGTGTCGCTCACAGATCCTCCCCCCATTGGCGCGAAACGAGCCGGGGCGGAAGGTGGGTCGCGTCGACCAGCGCGTGTTCCTTCAGGTGCGTACTGCCCCCGCCCACCCCCACGGTGACATCGATCTCCAGCGCGAACCAGCGCGAGAGGACGCCCGTCCGGCCGGGTGCGTCGCCTGCCGCGGCGGTGGCGAGCGGGCCCTGCGACCAGAAATCGCCCGCGCTGGCGAACCCCTGCGGTGGCCGGGCGACCAGCGCCGCCTGCGCCTGGCCGATGCCGACCGTGTCGGGCGCCAGCATCGCGACGAGCGGCGCCTGCTCGGGCAGCAGCGTGTCGACGTTGAGCGTCGACGGCCGCGCCATCGGCAGCGTGCAGAGGAACGGGCGGAGCGAGGCGTAGATCGCCGGCGTCACCCCCGCCACCGCGCGCAGCTCGCTCGGATCGGCCATCAGCGTGTTGGCGGTGCGATAGGGTTGCGCGCCGTCGGCATAGCGGCCGTCCTCCGCGCCGTCGGGCAGCTCGGCCGCGTCGCTGTCGATCCAGTCGGCGGTCGCGTCGGCGATCGCGGCGGCGAGCTGGCCCGGCGTGCCCTGAAGGCGGATCAGCCGCGCGAACTCCGCGACCCGCGCGGGCGCGGCGACATAGGGGGTAGTCGCGGCCACCGCGGGCGCCGCGCCCGCGACGCCGGTCGTGATGGTCGGGGTAGCCTGAGTGACGAGCCCGTTGAGGTTGAGGCAGTTTCCGCCGTCGGTCACCCGCGCGGTGGCGATGCCGCCGGGCAGCGGGAGCGAGAACGGATGCCCGCTCCACCCGCCCGCCAGCGTCACGCGATCGGTCGCCTGCTGCAGCAATCCGTCGATGCGCACGATCGCCAGCGTCTCGGCCGCCATCGCATAGGCACGCGCCTGCTCGGTCGCCGCCGCATTGCCCGCGATGCGGGTCGACAGCCGCAGCTTCTCCAGCGCGGTCGCGGCCAGCACCGAAATGATCGCGACCATCAGCAGGACGGTGAGCAGGGCGGCTCCTCGCTCCTCCTTACGACGGTGCATTGGCCGCTCCCGTCGTCGCGGGCGGCGCACCGTAGCCGGTACCGACCAGGAACAGCGCGCGGTACGTCTTCCCGTCGTCGCGCAGCACCACCAGCTCCATCGCCTGGGGCAGCGCGATCCCGCCCGCGCCGTCCCAGCGCCCGGTCCAGGCACCGGCGTAGCGATAGCGCAACGTCGCGGCCTTGACATGGGCGAGCAGCACGGCCGGGGCGATCGGCGCCGCGCCGTCGAGCTCGGGATAGGCGGTGCGCAGCAGCGCGCCGTTCTCGACGCGGTATTCGACCTTCTGCAGCGTCGGCCGCGGGCTCGCGTCGAGGTCGCTCCACCCGCCCCGCACCAGCCGCAGCATCGGCGCGGTAGCGGACCCGCCCTCGCCGACGAAGGCGGGCAGCGTCACGCCGTTGCCGTCGCGCGTCGGCCGCGCGACCGCCTCCGCGCAATCGGCGGACAGCACGGCCACCGTCCGCTCCAGCCCCGACAGGTCGTCGAGCCGCGCCGCCCCCGCGCCCTGCGCCCGCACGCTGAACCCGAGCAACGCGACACCCGCCGCCGCGAGCAGCCCGAAGATCACGAACGCGACCATCAGCTCGACCAGCGTGAAGCCGTGTTCGGCGGAACGCCGACGGGGCGTGAAGCCGTGTTCGGCGGAACGCCGACGGGGCGTGAAGCCGTGTTCGGCGGCGCGCCGAGGCGTGAAGCCGTGTTCGGCGGAACGCCGAAGGGGCGTGAAGCCGTGCTCACGTTCTAAAGAGCGATCTCCGATACTCCCGACCCGTTCGTGCTGAGCTTGTCGAAGCACCTGCCCCATGCCCTTCGACAAGCTCAGGGCGAACGGAGTTGGATCGGCTCGATCGAATGCCGCTTTCGGGACAGTCATGGCGTGGCCGTCGCCGGGGGGCGGATCATCGTCATGTGGCCGAGCTGCTGGCCGCGCGGGTCGGCCACCGTCACGTCGATCCGCAGCACGCGCGCGTCGCCGGTCGGGGATATCTGGCGGGTCCATGTCCAGCTGCGGCCGCCCTCCACCGCAGTGCCGGCGCCGGGCCCGAGCGCGGGCGGGCGCGCGTCGGTCATCGCCTCCACCGCCGCGTTGCGCGCCACCAGGCCCGCCTCCAGCGTCCGGCCGAGCGTGTCGGTCGAGCGGATCGTCGCCCCCTCCAGCCGCAGCAGCGCCAGCGCCGCCAGCGCGAACACTGCGAGCGCCACCATCACCTCGATCAGCGTGAAGCCGTGTTCGGCGGAACGCTTTGAAGGCGTGAAGCCGGCGGCCGCGGCGTGGGCGCCCCGCGTGTCAGTCACCGATCCGGACGCTTCCATCGGCGGCGATGCGGACGTGCGAGGTGAAGCGGCCGCGCGTCAGAGGCACGTCAGCGGGCCGGTCGGCGAGCCCGGTCTCGTCGAACGCCACCCGCTCGCGGCCGGTCGGCGCGGTGACGAGCGCTTGCGTCCCCTCCTTCCACCGCGCGACGCGCAGCGCGGCGTCACCCATCGGCGTCCAGCCCGCTCCCGTGCGCTCGTCGAAGCCATAGCCGCCCGGCGTCACCCAGACGCTGACCGGCCGCGCGGCGACGATCGCGGCGTCATGCGCGGCGCGCACCCGGTTGGCGAACTGATACGCCTCGTCCGACAACCGCCCGCGCGGATCGGGCAGCGCCAGCGACACGGTCGCGGCGGCCAGCCCCATGATGGCGATGACGATCATCAGCTCGACCAGCGTGAAGCCGTGTTCGGCGTAACGCCGAACGGGCGTGAAGCCGTGTTCGGCGTAACGCCAAACGAGTGTGAAGCCGTGCTCGGGCCTCCTTCCGTCACCCCGGGCTCGACCCGGGGTCCCGCTACCTTTGCTGCGCTTCGAAAAAGAAGCGACACCCCGGGTCGAGCCCGGGGTGACGGGGGGGGACGTCACTGCCAGCTGCCGATGTCGGCGTCCGGCCCCTCGCCGCCGTCCTTGCCGTCGCGCCCGAGGCTCCACACGTCCGCCTCGCCGTGCTGGCCGGGCGAGGAATAGAGGTATGGCCGCCCCCAGGGATCGGCCTTGAGCTTGCTGCCCTTGAGGTAACCGCCGGGCTGATAGCTCGCCGGGTTGATCCCCGCCGGCGCCGCGATCAGCGCCTGCAAGCCTTGTTGCGTCGTCGGATAGCTGCCGTTCTGGAGCTTGTAGAGGTCGAGCGCCGACTCGATGGTCGATATGTCCGCCCGCGCCGCGGTGACGCGCGCCTTGTCGCCCGACGGCAACACGTTGATCGCGACGATCGTCGCCAGCAGCCCGATGATGACGATGACGACCATCAGCTCGACGAGGGTGAAGCCGTGTTCGGCGGAACCCCGAACGGGCGTGAAGCCGTGTTCGGCGGAACGCCGTATGGGCGTGAAGCCGGCTTCCTTCCGCCTCTTCCCGTCACCCCAGCGAACGCTGGGGTCTCTGCGTGAAGCGCGGGACCGGAGCCGCGAGAGACCCCAGCGTACGCTGGGGTGACGAACAGAAGCGTGAACCATGATCTTCCTCACTGTCCCGCCAGCGTGTTGAGCTGGAGGATCGGCAGCAGGATCGATAGCACGATCGTCGCGACGATGCCTCCCATCACGACGATGATGACCGGCTCCAGCAGCGCGAGCGCGGTGGCGGTGAAGCGGTCGAACTCGCGCTCCAGATAGTCCGCCGCGCGCTCCAGCATCTCGTCGAGCCGCCCCGCCGCCTCGCCCGATGCGGCCAGATAGGTCAGCAGCGGCGGGAACACGCCGGCGCGCCGCATCGCCGCCGACAGGCTGCCGCCGCCCCTGATCTGCTCGACGATCTCGTCCGACGCCGCCCGCAGCCGCCGGTTGTGGATCGTGCTTGCCGTCAGCATCAGTCCGTCGAGCAGCGGCAGCCGGCTCGCCACCATCGTGCCGAGCGTCCGCGCCATCCGCGCCGCGTGCAGGTCGCGCAGCAGCCGCCCGAGCAACGGCAGCCGGAGCAGGCCGGTGTCGAACGACAGCCGGATCGCGGGCTCGCGCAGCAATCGCCAGGCGATCACGCCGCCGCCGACGATCACCAGCGCCATCAGCCACCACCAGCCGACCAGGAAATCGGACAGGCCGATGATCATCCGCGTCAGCCAGGGCAGTTGCTGCCCGACGGTGTCGAACTGCTCCACCACCTGCGGCACGACGAACATCATCAGCGCGGTGACGACGCCCAGCGCGACCGTCGCCAGCACCGCGGGATAGGCAATGGCGGTGATGAGCTTGCCGCGAATCTCCGCCTGCCGCTCCAGCAGCACCGCGAGCCGCTCGAGGATCTCGGGCAGCGAGCCGGACCGCTCACCCGCCGCGACCATCGCGCGGTACAGCGGCGGGAAGCTCTTGGGCTCGCGGCCCATCGAGTCGGCCAGCCGCCGCCCCTCGACGACGCCGGCATGGACCTGCGCGACGATCGTCTGCACGGACTCCTGCTCCGTCTGGCGGACGATGGTGCGCAAGGACTCCTCCAGCGGCGAGACGCGGTTGAGCGTCGCGAGCTGGCGGGTGAACAGCGTCAGCTGCTTGCCCGACACCCGCGCGCGCGTGAGCTTGAGCCCGAACAGCGGGCGGCCACGTGGTGGCGGCGGGGAACCCGCCTCGATCCGCACCACATACAGCCGCCGCCGGTCGAGCGCGGCGCGCGCGTGGTCGAGGTCGGCGGCGGCGACATGCCCCCGCTTCTCAGCGCCCCGCGCGTCGATGGCGAGATAGTCGAAATCAGCCATGGGGGATCGCCGCCACCCTACTTCCGTCCAGGCTGAGCTTGTCGAAGCCCTGCCCTTCTTCGGCTCGGTAAGAAGAAGGACAGCCCCCTTCGACTGCCTGCCTGCGGCAGTCGCTCAGGACAGGCTTCGACAAGCTCAGGGTAGACGGAGGAAGGGCAACGCTCAAGCATCCACCACCAGCGGCACGCTCTCGATCGCCGGGTCTGCGGCGTCGCGCCGGGACACGCGCACCGCTTCCTCCGCCGACGTCTGCCCTTCCAGCACCAGCGCGCGCGCGGCGGTCGCGAGGCTGGGGGAGCGGGCGAACGCATGCGCGGCGATCGCCGCCTCGTCGCCGCCCTCGTTGATCAGCCGGCGGATCGTCTCGTCGACGCGCACGCCCTCGAACACGCCGACCCGGCCCTTGTAGCCCGTCGGCGAACAGGCATCGCAGCCGACCGGCTCCCACACCGTCTCGTCGGCGTCGATGCCGAGCAAGGTCGCCACCGTGTCGCCCGCGCGCACCGGCCGGCGGCAGGTAGGGCACAGCCGCCGCACCAGCCGCTGCGCGATGACGGCGCGCAATGTCGAGGCGAGCAGGAACGGCTCCACCTTCATGTCGCGCAGCCGCGTGATCGCGCCGGGCGCATCGTTGGTGTGGACCGTCGACAGCACCAGATGCCCGGTCAGCGACGCCTGCACCGCGATTTCGGCGGTCTCGCGGTCGCGGATCTCGCCCACCATCACCGTGTCGGGGTCCTGGCGCAGGATGGCGCGCAGCCCCGCGGCGAACGTCAGCCCCACCTTGGGGTTGACCTGCGTCTGCCCGACGCCGTCGACGGCGTATTCGACCGGGTCCTCGACGGTCAGGATGTTGCGGCTGCCGTCGTTGAGCAGGCGGAGCGCGGCGTAGAGCGTCGTCGTCTTGCCGCTGCCCGTCGGGCCCGTCACCAGGATGATCCCGTTGGGCTCGGCGAGCGCCTGGCGGAGCAGCGCGAACATCGCCGGCGTCAGGCCGAGCGCGGGCAGGTCGATGCCCGCATTCTCCTTGTCGAGGATGCGCAGCACCACCCGCTCGCCCGCGCGACTGGGAAGCGTCGAGACGCGCACGTCGAGCAGCTTGCCACCAAGAGTCAGTCCCATGCGCCCATCCTGCGGCACGCGCCGCTCGGCGATGTCGAGCCGCGCCATCACCTTGACGCGGCTCACCACGACGGGCGCGACGTGCGGCGGCATGCGCAGCGTCTCGCGCAGCACGCCGTCGATCCGCATCCGCACGACCAGGCCGGTCTCATACGGCTCGATATGGATGTCGGACACGCCGTTGCGTGCGGCATCGGCGATCACGCCGTTGATGAGGCGGATGGCGGGCGCGTCGTCGGCGGTGTCGAGCAGGTCCTCCGCGGTCGGCAGGTCACCCGCGAGCAGATCGAGTTCGTCGCCCATGCCGACGGCGGCCGCGGCGGTCGCCTGCCCGTCCATCGCATAGCGGTCCGACAGCAGCCGGTCGAACTGCACGGCGGGCACAACGCCGACCGCGAACGGGCGGCCGAGGAAGCGGCGCACCTCGAGCAGCGCCTTGGGGTCAGCGCCCTCGCGCAGCGCGACGCTGAGCCGGCCGTCCACGCCGCCCGTCTCCACCACCACCCCGAACCGCCGCGCGAAGGCGTAAGGCAGGCCGAGAGGAGGCAGCGACTCGGTCCCCGCGTCCACCATCGGTCCGCGGGCATCGCTCACTGCCGGTCCTTCGAGGCCGGCGCCATCGGCGCGCCGGCGGCGCGCAGCACCGGCACCGCGATCGTCGGCGTCTCGATGTTGCCGCGCCCGGGCGCGGGCGGGGTCGGCGGCGACAGGTTCATGTACTCGCGCACGAGCTGGTCGATCGACGGCTCGACGCCCGGCGACGCCTCCCCCTCCAGCGAGCGGAGATAGCCGTAGCGCTGCTCGGTCAGCTTGCGGCTGTCCTCGGGCGTCCGCAGGATCGTCGGCCGGATGAAGATCATCAGGTTGGTCTTGGTGCGCGACCGCGTCTTGGCGCGGAAGAGGTTGCCGAGGACCGGCAGGTCGCCCAGCACCGGCGTCTTCTCGATCGTCCGCTGCTCCTGGTCGGACAACAGCCCGCCGATGACGACGATCTGGCCGTCGTCGACCGTGAAGGTGTTCTCGATCGCGCGCTTGTTGAGGATCAGCTCCTGGTTGGTCGTCGAGACCGGCCCGGCGATCGAGCTCACCTCCTGGCGCACATAGAGCTTGATCGAGCCCGACGAGTTGATCTGCGGCTTGACGTCGAGCTGGATGCCGACGTTCTCGCGCTGCACGGTGCGGAACGCGTTGTCCGAATTGGCGGAGGCGAGCGAGATCGCCTGGCCCGTCGTGATCGGTATCTCCTGCCCGACGAGCAGATGCGCCTGCTGGTTGTCGAGCGTGATGAGGTGCGGCGTCTGGAGCAGGTTGGACGCGGTGTCGGTCTTCACCGCGTTGACGATCGCGCCCAGGACCGTGCTGCCGAACCGGCCCGCGATGCCCGCGGACCCGCCGGTCGCGCCCAGGATGCTCGTCAGCGCCGATTGCGCCAGCGTGTCGCTCAGCGTCGAGTTGGTGCTGGTGGTGACGGTGCTGCCGTTAATCGTCGTGGTGCTGGTGTCGAGCGCGCGCGAGCCGATCGCGCCCGCGATGGTTAGCAGGTTGGGCACCGCGTTCGAGTAATTGGTCGCCGCGAACGCGCCGCCGCTCAGGTTTCCGAGCAGCACCTGCGCGCCGAGCTGGCTCGCCACCGCGTCCGACACCTCGGCGACCACCGCCTGCACCTCCACCTGCTCGCGGCGGGTGTCGAGCTGGCGGATCACCTCGCCGAGCTGGCGCTGGACGTCGGCGGGGCCGGCGATGACGATCGCGTTGGCGCCGACGAAGCGCGTCACCACCGCCGCGGTGCGCCCGCCCTGCGTCTGCACCGCCGCGGTCGCGCCATTGGACTGTCCGCCGCCCGAGCCGGGGCTCGGCGTCGCCTGCTGCTGGATCACCGGCTGTTGATAGGATTGCCCCCCGCCCGAACCCGACGCGCCGCTGGTCGACGTCTGCGAGAAGCTGCCGCGCGACAGGGTGGTCTGCGGCACCTGGTCGGGCGTCTGCCCCACGAGCTGCTGGAGCACGGGCAGCATCTGCTCCGCGTCGGCGTTCTCTAGGAACACCACCTTGATCTCGGTGCCGTTCTTCGCCTTCTGGTCGAGCTGCTCGGCGATGGCGGCGAGGCGCGACACCGTGTTGGGGTCGCCGCGCAGCAGCACGGAGTTGGAGCTTTCCACCGCCGAGACGGTCGTCGCCTGCCCGCCCGCGCCCGCCACCACACCACCGACTGCGCTACCCGCGCCGCCGGCGCCCGCGCCGCCGGCCAGCCCCTGCAGCGCGGCGGCGATCTCGCGCGCGCCGGCGTTGCGCAGCGTCACCACGCGGGTCGCCTGGTTGTCGCCATCGATCCGGCGCAGCACCTCGCGCACGCGGCGGACGTTGTCGGCGAAATCGACGATGACCAGGCTGTTGCCGGTGCGGTTCGCCGTCACCGAGCCTTGCTGGCTGACGAGCGGGCGGACCGTGTCGAGCGCGGAGGCGGCGTCGACGCTGCGCAGCCGGACGATGTCGGTCACCAGGCTGTTGCGCGCGGCGCCCGCGGTGCCGATCCGCGTCGGCGCCTGCGCGGCGTTGTCGATCGGCTGGATGCGCAGCGCGCCGTTGCCCGTCGGCACCGCGACCAGCGCGTTGGCGCGCAGCGTGGACAGGAACACCTCGAAATATTCCGACCGGCTGAGCGGATGGTCGGTCACCACCGTCACCTTGCCCTGAACCCGGCTGTCGATGATGAAGGTGCGGCCCGTGACGCGCGCGGCGTCGGCGATGAACGCGCGCATGTCCGCGTCGCGCACGTTGAGCGTCGTCTGCGCGCCGGCCTCCGCCGGGAGGGCAAGCGGGGCGAGCGCCAGCGTGGACGCGAGGAGCAGCCGCTTCATCGGCCGCCACCTGGCGCGGATGGCGCGATCGGGATCGACAGGCTGGTCGGCTGGCCGCCGCGCTCGACGGTCACCGGCAGGATGCCGCCGCCGGCGAAGTCGCTCGCGATCCGGTCGAGGTCCGCCGGGCCGGTCGCGGGACGGCCGCCGATCGAGGTGACGACGTCGCCATCGCGCAGCCCCGCCGCGCGGAAGCCGGTGCCGGCACCCTGGGGATGCACCGTCAACCCGGCGAACCGGCCGCTGTCCAGCCGGGGCGAGAAGCCGATGTCGGCGCGCAACTGCGCCACCGGCACGGCGCCCGGCAGCGTGGCGGGAGGCGATGCCATCAGCGGCGAACCCGAGCCGCCCGGGGTGCTCGCCGTCGGTGCCGCGCCGCCCGCGCCCGACTGGTCGAGATACAGATCCTCCGCCCGGCCGCCGCGATCGAGCGTCACATGGTCGAACGCCACCGACCGCAGCTTCACGCCGCCGACGATCTCCTCACCCACCGCGATCGAGCGCTGGAGGCCATCCGGCCCCGCGACGATCGCCGATCCGCGCCCGCTCGCCTCGTCGATGCGCGTGCCGAACAGCTTCAACTGCAACTGCGTAACGGTCGCCGGCCCCGCGCCTGCCGCGCCGCTGACGCGGAAGAACGGATCGAAGCCCGCCAGCACGGCGGGCGCGCTGCCCGCGACCTGCGGCTCGGCCGGGCGCCAGTCGCCGAGCGGGCCCACGGGCGTCACGATCGCCCACACCAGCCGCGCGGTCTGCACCGCCAGACCGGCGAGCAGCACGAGCTCCGCCGCCGAATAGACGTTCACCGCGGGCAGCCGACGAACCCATCGACGCGCCCTCGCATCGAGCACCAACCGCATCGTCGCTCCAAACCCTTCGCCGGCCGATTCTGGCCGGTCCCGCCCGCGCCCGGCGTCCCAGCCTCGTCCGAACTCAGCCCCGCACGATCCCCGTCGGGGCCATCATAGCCATTTGTGCCGGTTGCGCTAGGGCGCGCGGCGCTGGCATGATGACGTCATGGCGACGACCCCCTCCCCCATCATGGGTGCCCTGCCCGGCTCCGGCCTCGACGCCGGCCCCATCGTGGCGCACCTCGCCGCCCAGCCCGGCGTCCAGCGGGTGCCCAGCCCCAAGCTGACGCTGTTCCTGCGCCGCGGCTTCCTGTCGCCCGCGCAATGCGCGGCGATCATCGAGCGGATCGACGCGGGGCGGCGCCCCTCAACCATCTCCGACGACATCGGCGTCGCCGACTTCCGAACCAGCGAGACCTGCGACCTCGACCGCGCCGACCCGGTGGTCGATCGGGTGGAACAGGCGATCTGCGCGCTGACCGGCCTCGACGGGCGCTTCGGCGAGCCGATCCAGGGCCAGCGCTACGCCGTCGGCCAGGAGTTCAGGGGCCACACCGACTATTTCGAGCCGGGCGGCGTCGACTATCAGCGCTATTGCGGCATCGCCGGCAACCGAACATGGACGGTGATGGTCTATCTCAACGAGCCCGACGCCGGCGGCGCGACCCGGTTCAAGACGATCGACAAGATCATCCAGCCCGAGACCGGAAAACTCGCCGCCTGGAACAATCGCCGGCCGGACGGCACCCCCAACCCCGCGACGATCCACCACGGCATGAAGGTGCGCGCGGGGGTGAAGTACGTGATCACCAAGTGGTTCCGGGAGCGGGAGTGGGTATGAAGACGATCACGATCATGGTCAGCGCCTCCCTCCTGGCGGCAGGCGCGGCTCCGCAGACCGAACGCCCGGTCAGGGTCGACGGAAAAGGCGAACTGATTGCGGCCACCGCTCCGAGCTTTGATTGTGCGTCGGCGCGTGGCTTCGCAGAAACGATGATCTGTGCCGACGCCGTGCTAGGATCGACCGACAGGACGATCGCCGAACTCTACGCCGGCTTGCTCCATCACACCCGAGCGGCAGCACGCGCCGCCGTCCATGCGGAGCAGGTGGACTGGCTCCGCTCACGCGACACGTGCGCGGAGCGCGTCTGCCTGTCGGCCTCGCTCGAAGAGCGGGAGAAGCAGCTTCAGGCCCAAGTCGATGCGACCGACGCCGCGTTACGCGCCGGGCTGAGCCGGGTAGGCCGATGCGAGACGACCAAGCTGGACCATATCAGCGAGCGGCTGGAGCCGGTCGAGGGTGAGAAGCCGGATGGCATGTCGCTCGGCTACGCGGACGGAGTACGTCAGGTGTCGTACGACCGCGATCCCGCCGTGCTCCGGTCACGCCTTGGTGACCCCGTGCGCGTCTGCTTGGCTTCCATCCCAAGCCACTGCCCGCCCAACGACGAGCGAGGACGGGTCTACAGGATCAGAAACCTGCGAACAGGCGTCACGTGGCGTCTGCCGGATGCGGAGCACGAGTGCGGCGGCGCTTAAGGAACTCAATCCCGCACCACCACCCCGTCCTTCATCACCAGCCATACGTGTTCCAGCGCGGTGATCTCCCGCGTCGGATCACTGTTCACCGCCACCAAGTCGGCGCCAACTCCCTTAGCTCGCCGCCCGCCTTCCCGGGTCGTTCGCGACAGCGGCGGCGTCGATGTAGGTGTTGTGGGCGTGGGTGATGCGCCAGCCGTCGGGCGTCCGCACGAAGATCATCGTCATGATCGCGCCCGATGCCGGATACACGCCGCCGCCGGGCGTCGGCCCAGCGCCCTCGATCCGGCTCGTCTCCACCGTCATCATCACGTCGCGGGCGAGCGGCCGCATCTCGACCGGGCCCGGCACCATCCGGCTGTGCGAGAACAGCGGCATCCGGTGGAGCGCCGCATGCGCCTGTTCGACGGCCATCCGCCCGTGCCAGTGCATGCCGACGACGTTGATCCAGTCGACGTCGGGCATGGTGTCCGCGACGAAGGCGTGCATGTCATGCGCGTTCCAGGCATCGACCTGTCGGGCCATGACCCGTTCGATGGCGGCCCGGTCCGCGGCGGGGACCGGATCGGCAACGGGGTCGGCGACAGCGGATGGGGCGGGGCTTGCGGCGGCGGTGGACATGAGGACTACTCCGGCAAGAGCGAGGGCGTTGCGAATGGACGGCATGGTGGCTTCCTTCTGCCGACCGGCCGTACCGCCGCGCTGCCGAGCCCCGCTAGTAAGGAACGGCCATCACGGCACGGCGCCCGGCACCCGATGGAGCGACGGCGGCGCTCCTGCGAGCGCGCGGAAGTCCTTGTCCATGTGCGCCTGATCGAACCAGCCGAGATCGTGCGCGATGTCGGTCCAGGGCCGGTCCGGCGCCGCCGCCCTGGCCGCGACCGCCGCCTCGAACCGCAGGATGCGGGCGTAGCGTTTGGGCGCGATGCCGACCTGCTCGCCGAACAGGCGGCGGAACTGGCGGTCCGAGAGGCCGGACCGCGCTGCCAGCGTCTCCGTCCGATCCACCCCCGGCCACCGCCGCATGTGCGCCAAGGCAGCCGCCACCAGCCTGGTCCCGGCCGACGGCGCGCGCCGCATCCATCGCGCGAGCAGGAAGCGATCGGCGATCCGCGCCCGCGCCTCCAACCCCGATGCGCCGGCCAGCTCGTCGTGAAGGTCGGCGATGGCCTGGGTGCAGAACAACGCCGAGGCGTCGATCCCGGCATCGGTCAACCCGTCCATCGGCACGCCGAGCAGCGCATGAAGGCCGGTGGGCGCGAAATGCACGGTGAAACTGTCGAGCCGACCGGTGAGGAGCAGGTCCACGCGCCGGAACGTCTGCGGGCCGACGGCCGCCACCCACGGCGCCCGATCCAGCGAGGCGGTCAACGGCATCTCGAGCCGGTGCGGGGTCGTGAAATAGAACTCCAGCAGCACGTCGGTCCGCGCCGGCAACGGGATGCGGCGGGTGACCGCGCCGAGCTCCGCCTCCCGGGATTGATAATGGCGCACAACGCCGGCCAGAAGCGGGTGCGGGGCGGTTCGCCCGACGATCATGGCTGGCCTTTCATCCCTCATCCGGTTGCGCTGCCGATCATCACCCCGCGCGTCCCCTTTCGCAACCCGCCCGTCCGATCGTCGGGAGCGGTCTCACTCCCGAACCACGGCCCCGTCCTTCATCACCAGCCGCACGTGCTCCAGCGCGGCGATGTCCTGCGTCGGGTCGCCGTCCACCGCGACCAGGTCCGCCGCCAGCCCGGGCCGGATCGCGCCGAGCCGGTCCGCAAGTCCGAGCACCGCCGCATTGCCCGCCGTCGCGATCGTCAGCACGCGGGCAGGGGCGAGGCCATAGGCGACCATCAGTTCCTCCTCGCGCGCGTTCTTGCCGTGGCTGAAGACGCCGGTGTCGCCGCCCGCGCACAGCGTCACGCCCGCCTTCACCGCGGCGGCGAAGCTCACGCGCTTGGCGGTGATCGCCGGAGGCTCCGGCATCTGGCCGTTCCAGCCGCGGTAATGCTGGATCGCGTCGGTGGCGGCGAGCGTCGGGCAATAGGCGGTGCCGTGCGCCTTCATGAGCTGGAACACGTCGGGCGTGCCCTCGTCGCCATGTTCCACCGTGTCGACGCCGGCCAGCGTCGCGCGGCGCATCCCTTCCGCGGTGCCGGCATGGGCGGCCGCCTTGCGGCCCGCGTCGTGCGCCGCCTGCACCGCGCCCGCCATCTCCGCGATCGTGAAGGTCGGCGTCGAGCGCGCGTTCCCCTGCCAGTGATAGTCGGCATAGAGCTTCACCACGTCCGCGCCCTCGCCCATCTGGCGGCGCGCGGCGGTCGTCACGCCCTCGCCACTCGCCTCCTCCGCGCCCTGCGGCACGTCGAAGGCATAGCCCTTGGGGCCGTATGCGCCGGTCGCGACGATCGCGCGGTTGGCGGACAGGATGCGCGGGCCGGGGACGACGCCGCTGTTGATCGCCTGCTTGAGACCGGCGTCGGCATCGCCCGCGCCCTCGGTGCCCAGATCGCGCACGGTGGTGAAGCCCGCCATCAACGTCGCCCGCGCCGCCGCCACCGCGCGCGCGACGCGCAAGCTGAGCGGCTCCTTCAACACCTGATCGTTCCAGCTCGTCTCGTCATAGGGGTGGAGGAACAGGTGGACATGGGCATCGATCAGCCCGGGGATCAGCGTGGTGCCCGGCAACCGCCGCTCCTCCGCGCCCGGCGGCAGCGCGACGTCGGGGCCGACCGCGGCGATCTTCCCTTCCGCAACCAGCACCCGCCAGCCGGCATGCGCGACGCCGTCGGTGGCGGTGAAGACGCGATCGGGTTCGAGGAGGATGGGGTGTGGGGGTGCGGGTGTGGCGGCGGCGGCCGCGGCAGTGCCAACGGTCACCTGCAGAACAGCCGTAATGATGACAAAGCGCTTCACCCATCCCCCGTTCACCCTGAGCTTGTCGAAGGGCTGTCTTTCTTTCTCACGGCGTAGATAAGAAGGACAGGGCTTCGACAGGCCTGTCCTGAGCGAAGTCGAAGGGCTCAGCCTGAGCGGGTGTGGGTGTATGCGAGAAGGAGAAGAGCGTCCCGGCAAAGCCGTGACGTCGATCGGGCTGCACCCGTCGGCCGTGCGAGAACGGAACGAAGTTCCGCTCCCGCAATGGTGGGCGCGACAGGGATTGAACCTGTGACCCCACCCGTGTGAAGGGTGTGCTCTACCGCTGAGCTACGCGCCCGCCGCCGCCGCGCAAGGGCACGGGGCGAAACCGGAAGCGGGCCTTTACGGGCGGTGGCGGCGGCTGTCCAGCCCTACATCCCCGTCCGTCACTCCAACCTCCAATCGTCACCCCGGACTTGATCCGGGGTGACGGAAGCGTCAGTTCACCGAGTCCTTCAGTAGCTTGCCCGCCTTGAACTTGGGGCTTTGCGAGGCCTTGATCGTCATCGGCTCGCCGGTGCGCGGGTTGCGGCCCGTGGAGGCCTTGCGCCGGGACAGGGTGAAGGTGCCGAAGCCCACCAGCCGCACCTCGTCGCCCTTCTTCAGCGCCGCCGAGATGGTGTCGAACACCGCCTCAACCGCCCGCACCGCGTCGCCCTTGTTGAGGCCGGCCGAGTCGGCGACGGTCGCGATCAGTTCCTGCTTGTTCATGCCCGTGCGTACCCCCTGATATCATCATCGAGGCCAGCACGCGGGACCAGAGCCGCGGGGCCGTCGGGCATCAGTAGGGCGGTGGCCCCCCACCCTGTCAAACGAAACCGCCGCACCATCCAGGGACGATGCGGCGGCGTGCGTTCAGGTTTCGCGTCGATCCGGTCACCCGGTCCGATGATCCGATCAGTGGTGCATCTCGCCCCCCGCCGCCGCGATCGCCGCCGGCGGCAGCGCGGCGAGCTCGTCCGCGTCCGTCCAGTCGATCGCCTCCAGCGGCCGGGTCAGCGCCAGCGCGAGCACCTCGTCGACATGGCTGACGGCCACGATCCTGAGCGCGTCCTTGATGTTCTGCGGGATGTCGGCGAGGTCCTTCTCATTCTCCTTGGGGATCAGCACCGTCTCGATCCCGCCGCGCATCGCCGCCAGCAATTTCTCCTTCAGCCCGCCGATCGGCAGCACGCGGCCGCGCAGCGTCACCTCGCCCGTCATCGCCACCTCGCGCCGGATCGGCGTGCCGGTCAGCGTCGAGACGATCGCCGTCACCATGCCGACGCCCGCCGACGGCCCGTCCTTGGGCACCGCGCCCTCGGGCAGATGGATATGGATGTCCTTGCGGTTGAACAGGCTGGGCTTGATGCCATAGCTCGGCGCGCGCGCCTTCACATAGCTGAACGCGGTGTCGATCGACTCCTTCATCACGTCACCGAGCTTGCCCGTGACCTTCGCCGCGCCCTTGCCGGGCACCGTCACGCTCTCGATCGTCAGCAGCTCGCCGCCCACCTCGGTCCAGGCGAGGCCGGTGACGGCGCCGATCTGGTCCTCCGTCTCCGACAGGCCGTGGCGATACTTCCGCGTCCCGGCATAGTCGTGGAGGTTGTCCGGCGTGATCGTGACGGCCGTCTCCTTGCCCTCAAGGATGCGGCGCAGCACCTTGCGGCACAGCTTGGCGATCTCGCGCTCCAGCGTCCGCACGCCTGCCTCGCGCGTGTAATATTGCACCAGCGCGCGCAGGCCTTCGGGCGTCAGGACGAACTCGCCCGGCTTCAGGCCATGCGCCTCGATCTGCTTGACGATCAGATGCCGCTCGGCGATCTCGACCTTCTCGTCCTCCGTGTAACCCTCCAGCCGGATGATCTCCATCCGGTCGAGCAGCGGCTGCGGCAGGTTGAGCGTGTTGGCGGTGCAGACGAACATCACGTCCGACAGATCGAGGTCGATCTCGAGATAATGGTCCTGGAACTTGCCGTTCTGCTCGGGGTCCAGCACCTCCAGCAGCGCGGACGCGGGGTCGCCGCGGAAGTCCTGGCCGAGCTTGTCGATCTCGTCGAGCAGGAACAGCGGGTTGGACGCGCCGGCCTTCTTGAGGTTCGTCACGATCTTGCCCGGCAGCGAGCCGATATACGTCCGCCGATGCCCGCGGATCTCCGCCTCGTCGCGCACGCCGCCCAGCGACTGGCGGACGAACTCACGCCCGGTCGCCTTGGCGATCGACTTGCCGAGCGACGTCTTACCGACGCCGGGCGGTCCGACGAGGCACAGGATCGGGCCTTTCAGCTTGTTGGTGCGCGCCTGGACGCCGAGATACTCGACGATCCGGTCCTTCACCTTCTCGAGCGCATAATGATCCTCGTCGAGCACACCTTGCGCGGCGGCGATGTCGCGCTTCACCTTGGTCTTCTTGCCCCACGGCAGCCCCAGCAGCACGTCGAGATAGTTGCGCACCACCGTCGCCTCGGCCGACATCGGCGCCATCGTCTTTAGCTTCTTGAGCTCCGCCGTCGCCTTGGTGCGCGCCTCCTTCGACAGCTTCAGCGTCGCGATCTTCTGCGTCAGCTCCGCCAGCTCGTCGCCATCGCCCTCCTCGCCATCGTTGCCCAGCTCGCGCTGGATCGCCTTCAACTGCTCGTTCAGGTAGTACTCGCGCTGCGTCTTCTCCATC
>NZ_CAXSHM010000044.1:0-20674 GCF_964237335.1 uncultured Sphingomonas sp. | reverse complement strand
CTGTCAGATCGGCAATCCACTTATCCCCGCTGTGCAGATTCCCCGAACCACCTCTCGCTCCAGCGGCTGCAAGCCACCCATGCGCCGCTGATGGCGATGCCGCTCGGCAACGACGCGGTTCTCCGGGCGGCGGTGCCGGACGCGCGCTGCGTGGTCGGCGACTGGTGGGACCGGCTCACGCTCAGCAACGGCCTGTCGACAACGCTCACGCCGGCCTATCATTGGGCGAACCGGTGGCCGACCGACGTGCGGATGGCGCTTTGGAGCGGACACTTCCTCGACACCCCCGCCGGCACGGTCTGGTTCGTGGGCGACACCGGCTATGGCGATGGCGCCATCTTCAAGCAGGTCCGGGAGCGTCTCGGCGCACCCGACGTCGCGCTGATCCCGATCGGCGCCTATGAGCCGCGATGGTTCATGCGCGCGCAGCACGTCGACCCGGCGGAGGCGGTGCGCATCCTGCGCGACGTCGAGGCGCGCCACGCCCTAGGCATCCACTGGGAACGTTCCAGCTCACGGACGAGCCGCGCGAGGCACCCCGCCTGGCGCTCGCCACAGCGCTCTCGGCGGCGTCGATCCGCCCGCGGCGCTTCGTCTCCGCGACGCCCGGCGGCGTCTACGACTTCGAGCCGGCGACGGGCGGCTAGAGCATCTCCAGCGGGACGGAGCCAGGCGGCGCCGGGAACGCCGCATCGAGACGGGCCATCGTCTCCGGCGCGAGTACCAGCTCCGCCGCGGCACGGTTCTCGCGCACATGCGCGACGCTGCCTGCCTTCGGGATGGCGATGATGTCTCCCCGTGCCAATATCCAGGCGAGCGCAACCTGCGCAGGGGTTGCACCGAGGTCCGCGGCCACGTCGGCGAGCATTGGCTCGCGGACGAGCCGGCCCTGCTCGACCGGACTATAGGCCATCGCCGGCGTGCCGCGTCCGGCGAGCCAGGGCAGCAGGTCACGCTCGGGCCCGCGGCGAGTCAGATTGTAGAGGATCTGGTCGGTCGCGCACGCATCGCCGCCGGCGGAGACCAGTTCCGCCATGTCGTCGACGTCCAGGTTGCTGACGCCCCAGCGCATGATCCTGCCGGCGTCGACCAGCCGCTCCATCGCGTCGACCGTCTCGGCGAGCGGCACGCTGCCTCGCCAATGCAGCAGGTAGAGGTCGAGCCGGTCGGTTCCCAGCCGCTCCAGGCTCGCCTCGCATGCGCGCGGCAGCCGATCACGCGAGGCGTTGTGCGGATAGGCCTTGCTGACGAGGAACACACGGTTCCGGACGCCGGCGACCGCCTCTCCGACCAGCCGCTCGGACTCGCCGTCGGCATACATCTCGGCGGTGTCGACCAGCGTCATGCCGAGCTCGATCCCGGCCCGCAGCGCGGTGATCTCGTCGACGCGGCGGTTAGGATGCTCCGCCATCATCCAGGTGCCCTGGCCGAGCGCGGGAACTTCGGTGCCGTCGGGGAAGCGGATCGATCTCATCCATGGTCAACGCCCGACCGGCAGACGCGATGCGTTCCCCTGCTTCCTGCCATGCGATCTCGACCACCGTCGGCGGCACGAGCGAACGACCATCAGAGTGACCTTCTCAATGCCACCTTCAAGACGCGCCGCGAGGTCGAGAAGAGAGTAGAACGGCTGGTCGTTGCCATGGGATTATCCGCGCTACGCCAGCGGGTGGGCGCCAGAGGCATTACTCCTCGGGCGTCGGGCGTGCCTTCGATCGAGGAATGTCCATGTGGCCGGTTTCAGATCACGCTCACCTTGCGGCGGGACTTCGTGGGCACGGCGGACGCGATCGGTTCAGCCCGCTTTTGCTCTTCATGGATCGTGAACAGCGCCCGCATCAATTCGTCGTCGGCGCTCGACATGACACCTAGAACCTCGGCCTCGTCGCAGCCTTCGCCGGCGAGATAGGCATGTCCCATGTTCGAATCGATATAGATCGACTGTCCCTCGTCGAGCGTGACAGGATCATAGTGGTCCGTGACCACCGTCACGCGCCCACGCAGCACATAGATATACTCCTCACCCGCATGGTGGACCAAGTCGCCGAACTGTTCGACACTTTTCGCGCGGATCTTTGTCAATACCGGGATCATCCGCTTGCGACGAAGTTCGGTGCATAGATAATAATAGTCGTAGTTTGGCGTTTCGACGCGCACCGCGCGACTAACGTCGCCAAGGCTGCGGCGCGCGGTCACGGGCTGAACGGCGTCTTCGGCAGGTTCGGCGAACAGTTCGGACATGCGCAGACCGAGCCGCCGGCTCACCTGCTGGAGCTTATCGTACGTCAGCGTCAGTCGGTCGTGCTCGACTTTGGAAAGGGTCGAGATCGGGATGCCGCTCTTCTCGCTCATCTCCTTCAACGTCCAGCCCTGACGAGCCCGCAGGCCTCGCAACAGCGCACCAAGCGTGGGGTTGAGCGATGACACGGCAGGCGATCCTAACGATTGACCTATTCTCTGACTGGGATCACACTGTCCCAATCAGAACATTGACTGGCCAGTTATACCGGCCACCATCGGCAGCGGCAATCCCGCCGCGAAAAGGGGAAGTGCAACATGGGGTATCTGAGGTCCTTTGCCCTTGCCCTGGCCGGCATCGCTGCCGCCACGATCGCCCCGGCGCAGATGCGCGCGCCGCTCGCGCCGCCGCTTGTCCCAAGCGACATCGCCCGGCCAACCCCCTCCGCCGTGGCCGGCACGACCGGCGGACATGTGCTCGACAAGGCAGATGCCGACACTTGGCTGGACGGCTACATGCCCTACGCTCTGCGTACCGCGGACATTCCTGGCGCCGTGGTGACGATCGTCAAGGATGGGCGGGTGCTCACCGCACGCGGCTTCGGTTATGCGGACGTTGGCAAGCGTACGCCGGTCGACCCCGAACGTACGATGTTCCGTCCGGGATCGGTGTCGAAGCTCGTGACCTGGACGGCGGTCATGCAGCTCGTCGACCAGCGCAAGCTCGACCTCGACGCCGACGTGAACACCTATCTCGATTTCCGCATCCCGCCTCGAGACGGCAAACCGATCACGCTGCGTCAGATCATGACGCACACCGCCGGTTTTGAGGAATCGGGAAAGGGAGTAGTGTTCTTCGATCCCAAAGGCCTGCAGCCGCTCGGCCAGTATCTGAAGGCGGCGCTACCCGAGCGCATCTTCGAGCCTGGGACGACGCCGGCATATTCCAATTACGCCACGGCACTTGCGGGCTACATCGTCCAGCGCGTGTCAGGCGAGCCGTTCAACGCCTATGTCGAACAGCACATCTTCGTACCGCTTGGCATGACGCACTCGAGTTTTCGCCAGCCGCTACCGCCGGCGCTGCGTCCGTTAATGGCAACGGGCTACGCCAAACCCGGGCAGGTCACGCCCTACGAGCTGGTGGGACCAGCACCGGCGGGTGCGCTAGCGTCGAGCGGTGTGGACATGGCGCGGTTCATGCTCGCGCATCTCGGTAATGGACAGTTGGGCGGCGCGCGTATCCTGTCTCCCGCGACGGCGCAGGAGATGCACGACAGCCCCCTTGCGCACGTCGACCTCCGATCGCTGATCCCCCCGCTCAGCCGCATGGAGCTCGGCTTCTTCGAAACGAACATCAACGGGCGCGAGGTGATCGGCCATCTGGGTGATCTGGAGGCCTTCCACACTTCCCTGCACCTGTTCACGCGCGAGGGTGTCGGCTTCTACGTTTCGTTCAACAGCCCGGGCAAGGCCGCCGCGGTGCAGACGCTGCGCACCGCGCTGTTCCAGGATTTCGCGGATCGGTACTTCCCCAACGTCGCCGGGCCCGATGGCCGCATTGATGCGAAGACCAGTGCTGAACATGCGCGGATGATGTCCGGCCTGTGGTGGGCCAGCCGCCGCGGCCAGAGCAGCTGGCTGTCGCTCACGTCGCTGCTCGGCCAGGCAAAGATCGGCGTCGGTCCGAAGGGCGAGTTGATCGTGCCCTCCGTTCTCGGCGCGAACGGCCGTCCGCGCGAGTGGGTGGAGGTCGCGCCGTTCGTCTGGCGCGACGCGTTCGGCCACGACCGGCTCGCTGCCCAAGTCAAGGACGGCGCGGTGGTGCGCTGGAGCTATGACTTCGCATCGCCGTTCGAGGTGTTCGACCGCGTGCCGTTCAGCAGGTCGAGCGCGTGGCTGCTCCCAGCCCTCTACGCCAGCCTCGCGGTGCTGTTGCTCAGCTTCTTCTACTGGCCCGCAGGCTATCTGATCCGTCGGCGGTACGGCGCACGAGCGGCCGTGACCGGCCCCGCCTTGCGGGCATATCGAGCGACACGACTGATGACGGGTCTCGACCTGCTGGTGCTGGTGGGCTGGGCTATCCTTGTGAGTTCGCTGGCCGGGGGCTACTCGACTCAGCCCGGCGGATTGGATGGCGGCTTGTGGCTGCTGCAGATAGCCGGCGTGATCATCTTTCCCGGCGCGGCCGTGATCGCAGCCTGGAACATGGTGCTCACCTGGCGCGATGGCCGGCGCTGGACGCGCAAGCTGTGGAGCGTGCTGGTCTTCGTCGCGACGCTCGTGGTGCTCTATCTGGCCGTTACCTTCGGGCTGATCGCGATGACGGTGAAATACTGATGTCGCTGTCCATGGAGGTCGTGCCCGGCACGCTGGAGCTGACGAAGCCATTCCGCATCGCCGGGCACGTCTGGCGTTCGTCCGACATACTGACCGTCACGCTGCGCGAGGGCGCGCTGGCCGGTCGCGGCGAGGCGTCGGGGGTGTTCTTCCTCGGCGACAATCCGCCCGAGATGCGCGCTGCGCTCGACCGGGTGCGTCCTGCGATCGAGGCGGGACCGACACGCGAGGAGCTACGTACGATCCTGCCGCCCGGCGGCGCGCGAAACGCGGTCGACTGCGCGCTCTGGGAGCTGGAGGCGGCGCGCGCGGGCAAGCCGGTCTGGGAGCTCGCAGGCCTGTCTCCCCCTCGGCCGCTGCGAACCACTCTCACGATCGGCGCGGACGAGCCCGCCGCGATGGCGTCGGACGCGCGCCGGCACGCGCACGCCCGGTCGATCAAGATCAAGCTGACCGGCGATCTTGCGCTCGACACCGAGCGGGTGCGAGCGATCCGCGCGGCCCGGCCCGATGCGTGGCTGGGCGTCGACGGCAATCAGGGCTTTACGCGCGACCAGCTCCCCGCCCTTGTCGCAATGCTGGCGGCCTCTAGCATCGAGCTGCTAGAACAGCCGCTCGCGCGCGGCCGGGAAGTCGAGCTCGAAGGCTTCGAGTCACCCATCCCGATCGCTGGCGACGAAAGCGTCGTATCGCTCGCCGACGTTCCGGCCGCCGTGGGTCGGTTCGACGTCATCAACATCAAGCTCGATAAGTGCGGCGGGCTTACCGAAGGCCTGATGATGGTCGCGGAGGCGCGGCGGCTCGGGCTGGGTGTGATGGTGGGGACGATGGTGGGCAGCAGTCTGGCTACCGCGCCTGGCTTCGTGCTCGGGCAATCGTGCGACCTGGTCGACCTCGACGGGCCGACCTTCATTGTTGAGGATCGAACGCCAAGCGTCGAGTATCGCGACGGCATGGTCTGGTCCGGGCCGGAAGTGTGGGGATCGCCCGAGACCGTGGCCGCATGACGGCGGCGACCACGCGGACGCACGAGCCATCGCCGTGGTTCGGCCAGCCCCGCGGGCTGACGATCCTGTTCCTGACCAATATGTGGGAACAATTCTCCTATTACGGCATGCGCGCGCTGCTGGTCTATTACATGACCAAGGAGCTGCTGATCGGGCAGAACGCGTCGTCGCTGATCTACGGCACGTACACGTCATGCGCGTATTTTACGCCCATCGTCGGCGGCGTCATCGCCGACCGGTATCTCGGCAAGCGGCGCGCGATCATCATCGGCGCGAGCACGATGGCCGCCGGACACTTCATGATGACGTTTCATGGGCTCTTCTACCCCGCGCTCGCGACGATCGCACTCGGCAACGGGCTGTTCCTGCCGAGTCTGCCCAGCCAGATCGACGATCTCTACGCCGCCGATGATCCTCGGCGCGCCTGGGCATATAACGTCTACTACGTTGGAGTGAACGTCGGTGGGTTCCTTGCGCCACTGGCATGCGGAACGCTGGGCGAGCTGTACGGGTGGCACTACGGGTTCGGGGCGGCGGGGATCGGGATGCTCGCAGGACTGCTAATTTATTTGTGGGGGCAACGCTATCTGCCGCCAGAGCGCCCTCGCACGGCCCGGACGGCGCCCGTGGAGCGCGGCCAGTTCGATCGCACAACGGTGCTGCTGCTGGTCGCGGTCGCCTTGTCGGTCACCGTGTTCCGCGGTGCTTACGAGCAGGTCGGCAACACGGTGGCGCTGTGGATCGACGTCGGCGTCGATCGCCATGTTGGCGGCCACTCGATTCCGATGACCTGGTTCCAGTCGCTGAACTCGCTTCTCGTCATGGTGATGACACCGCCGCTGCTTGCCGCGTGGAAGCGCCGCGCAGACGCCGGGCGAGTAGCGTCCCCCACCCGCAAGATGGCTACCGGCGCACTGATCGTCGCGGGCGCCTACCTCCTGCTCGGTGCGATCGACTGGTCCGATGCCGGCATGAGAGCCGGTTGGCTGTGGCTGGTCCTGTTCTTCGTCATCCTGACGCTGGGCGAGCTGTTCATCCTGCCGACCGGACTGGGGCTGTTCGCGCGGCTCGCCCCGGCCGGCCAGGGCGCCACCACCGTCGCCGCCTGGTTCCTGACGATCTTCAGCGGCAGCCTGTTCGCGGGGATCGTCGGGACCCTGTGGGGTCGAGTACCGCACGCGGACTACTTCCTGTTGCTCGCAGCGCTCGGTGTCCTCGCCGCCGTGCTGCTCCGGTCCGCCGATCCGCTATGGCGCCGCATCGAGCGTGATCAGGCGGCCGCAACCGAAAACCTTTGACAGATTCTCCAGTTGGGACATTATGTCCCGGTAAGGATTGAGAATGCAAAGCATTCCGCCTTCTTGAGGGCCGTAACGTCGCATCGCCGGGGCCGCGACGAAAGGGGGAACACCGATGTCGATCCGATCCATGCTCCTGATCTCGACCACTGTCGCAGGCGCGATGACGGCCGTCCCCGCGGCGGCGCAGGTCTCGTCGTCGAGCGACCCTGCAACCAACTCGCGCCCCGATGTGTCGCAACCAGCGCGGGACGGCCAGCTCTCCGACGCCGGCAACGACGTCATCGTCACCGCCCAGAAGCGCGAGCAAACTCTGCTCCAGGTACCGCAATCGATCAGTGTCGTGAGCGGTAGAACGCTTGAGAACGAGCAGGCGTCGACGTTCCAGGATTATCTCAAACTCGTTCCCGGGCTGCAGCTCAGCCAGACGCAGCCGGGCAACGGCCGTCTGATCCTGCGCGGTATCAACACCGGCAGCGTTGCCTCGACCGTGGCCGTCTATGTCGACGATACCCCGTTCGGGTCGAGCAGCGGACTGGCGAATGCGGGTGTCCTGGCCGGCGATTTCGACACGTTCGACCTGTCGCGGATCGAGGTACTACGCGGGCCGCAAGGGACATTGTACGGCGCGAACTCGCTGGGCGGCCTGCTCAAGTTCGTCACCAACGCGCCTGACCCTACCAAAGTCGAGGCGCGGGCGCGCGGATCGGTGGAGGCTACCGATGGCGGCCAGATCGGCTATGCCGGCAACTTGATGGTAAATCTGCCGATCGCCGAGACGCTGGCGATCCGCGCGACGGGCTTCTACCGCAAATACGGCGGCTTCATAGACTCGGTCGGCACATCGCTGACTGTCGCCACCGCCGCCGGCCCCGTCGTTCGCGCATCCGCTCGGCAGGACGACATCAACGACGCGAAGAGTTACGGCGGCCGGGCCTCCTTGCTGTTCCGTTCGGGCGACGTCCTAAGCGTACGCGTGAGCGCGCTCCTGCAGAACATCGCAACGCACGGCACCGACGGCGTCGAGAGCGATCCTTTCACCCTGCAGCCTCTCTACGGCGGCTTGACCCGCGCGGAGTTCACGCCCGAATTCCACAACACGGCATACCGGCTGTATAACGGAACGGCGGACCTCAACCTCGGCTTTGCGACGCTGACGTCCGTCACCAGCTATGCGACGCTCGACCAGAATTTCCGGTCTGACGAGACCGTATATCTGAACTCGGCGCTGAAGGGAGCGCTCGGCACGCCCGACTTCGCGCTCCCGCAGCAGACCACCAACCGCAAGTTCACGCAGGAAGTGCGGCTCAGTTCGTCCAAGAGCACGGTGTTCGATTGGCTGCTCGGTGGCTATTACACGCATGAACGCGGCCTCATCCATCAGCAGTATCAGGCGTACAATGCCGGCACGTTGACGCAGGTTACAGGTCTACCGCTGCTGGCGGACGTGAGCGTACCGTCCACCTACAGCGAATATGCCGGCTTCGCGAACGGCACGATCTACTTCGGCAAGCTGTTCGACCTGACGCTAGGCGGCCGGTACAGCCACAACGTCCAGCGTTCGACGCAGACCAACCTCGGACTGCTGGTCGGTGCGGCGACCGCGGTGGTTTTCCCCGAGACGCGTTCGTCGGATGACGTGTTCACCTATTCGGTCGCGCCCAAGTTCAACCTGAACTCTCACGCTTCGATTTATGGCCGGGTCGCCAAAGGCTATCGCCCGGGTGGACCCAACGTCCTCCCCGCCGGTGCAAGTGCGGACACGCCACGCAGCTACGGCCCCGACACCGTCACCAGCTACGAAGGCGGGTTCAAGGGCGAGACCGCCGACCGCGCCTTCTCGCTCGACATCGCGGGGTTCCATATCGACTGGAACGCCATCCAGCTGCTGACGATCGTCAACGGGTTCGGCTTGAACGCCAATGGTGGAAAGGCCGTGAGCGACGGCGTCGAGTTTACGATGGGCCTGCGTCCGACCCAGGGGTTCAACCTGTCGTTCAATGGCGCCTACACGCGTGCGCGGTTGACGCAGGACACCGGGCCTCTGGTCGGCGGCTTCTCGGGCGACCATCTGCCCTATGTGCCCAAGATCAGCGTCGGCGTAGACGGTAACTACGACTGGGTGCTCACCGGCCAGACCAAGGCGTTCGTCGGCGCATCGCTGCGATCGCTGTCCAAGCAGAATGCGGACTTCAATGCCGCCTTCCGCGCGACATATGGCCGGCAACAGCAGATTCCGGCCTACGAGGTGGTCGATCTGCGCGCGGGCGTGGACCTAGGCCGCTTCGAGGTCGAAGCCTACGCCAAGAACCTGACCAACTCGGCCGGTATCACGTCTGTCACGGTGAACGGAAATGCCCCCAACGGGGCGACGCTGACCAGCGTCATCCGGCCGCGCACCGTCGGCCTCGCGATCACGACCGGCTTCTGAACGACATGACCGCCCTGGCCGAAATCGTCAACCTTCCGGCGGAGGCGATCCCGCCCAGAGCGCCGGGGCTGTTGCTGTTTCTGGGCGACGTCATGGAAGCTGGCTATGCAAAGACGGCTTTCGGATTGCGAGACTGGGCCGCGGAACGGTGCGTTGGGGAGTGGGCGCTGCCGGGTGGGCGGGTATCCGCGGGTTTGCTGCCACTCATGCCACGCGAGGCGGTTGCGCGAGGCGCAGGTGCGCTGGTGATCGGCGTCGCGAACGTCGGCGGCGTCATTCCATTCTCTTGGGTCCCGGCGCTGCTGGAGGCCCTCGCCGCGGGGCTGGACATCGTGTCGGGCCTGCACGTCAAGCTGCGCGATGTCCCTGATCTCGCTGAAGCCGCCGACCGGCTTGGCCGTCGGCTGATCGACGTACGCACCCCGCCCGCGGACATACCTATCGCGAGCGGTGTGCGCCGCACTGGGCGGCGTATCCTGACCGTCGGCACTGATTGTGCGCTGGGCAAGAAGTACGCCGCGCTCGCGCTCGCGCAGGGCCTGCAAGATCGTAACGTCGACGCCGAGTTCCGAGGCACGGGTCAGACAGGAATCATGATCTCGGGCGACGGTATCCCGATCGACGCGGTGGTAGTGGACTTCATCGCCGGCGCGGCGGAGATGCTCAGCCCCGCTGCCGCAGCAGCGCACGTCGATGTGATTGAAGGTCAGGGATCGCTGTTCCACCCCGCCTATGCTGCAGTTTCCTTGGGACTGCTTCACGGCAGCCAGCCCGATCTGTTCATTGTCTGCCACGACCCTGGAAGGAACGAAATCCTGGGCTATCCCGGCTTTCCGCTACCCTCGATCGAGGCGGTGATCGCGCAGACTGTCGCGCTCGGCCGACTGACCAGCCCGACGATCCGCTGCGCCGGCGTCAGCCTCAACACGGGTGCGCTTGATGCGGACGAAGCGGAGACCGTGATGGCGGAAACGGAAGCTCGGCTGGCACTGCCCACCGCCGACCCGATGCGCCGCGGCCCCCGGTTCGAGCGGTTGCTCGACGCGTGCCTCGCGTCATGAAGCGGCTGCTCATACCGCTCCTGCTGCTCGCCTCGCCGGCGCTGGCCGATCCTCCTGCCGGGTTCGGCGCGCGTGTCGAAGCACTGCGGCGTCAAGTGGGCGTTCCGGGCCTGGCGATCGCCATTGTCGAAAATGGCCGCACGACCCTGGCGCGCGGCTATGGCGTGCGCCGCCTGAACCGCCCGGAGCCGGTCGACGCCGACACGATCTTCCTCACCGGATCGACGGGGAAGGCGTTTACCGTCGCCGCGCTCGCGACGCTCGTCGACGCGGGGCGGATCGGTTGGGACGACAAGGTCACCGACAGATTGCCCGGCTTCCAGATGTACGATCCCTGGGTCACGCGCGAGATGACCATCCGCGACCTGCTCGTTCATCGCAGCGGGCTGGGGCTCGGCGAGGGAGACCTGCTGTTCGTGCCCCGCAGCAACCTGTCCCGCGCCGAGGCAGTGCGCCGCATCCGCTTCCTCAAACCCGCGACGAGTTTTCGCAGCGGCTACGCTTACGACAACGTACTCTACATGGTCGCGGGCCAGCTGATCGAAGCGGTCACCGGCCAGCGCTGGGAAGATTACGTCCGCGAGCACGTGCTGATCCCGGCAGGCATGACGCGCGCCACAACCGACAGCGAGCCGCGCTTTGCCACCGCCGACCGCGCCTGGCCCCATGCACGGCTGAACGGCGGGCTGCGCGGTGCCGGCGACCAGCAGGTGCTCGACGAGCGGGATGAACTCGCGCGGAGCGGTGCACCGGCAGGCGGCATGGCGGTGAGCGCCAACGACATGGCCAAGTGGCTGAGGATCCAGCTCGCGCACGGTGCCCTGCCCCATGGCGGCCGTCTGTTCAGCGAGGCGGCCCATGACGAGATGTGGCGGCCGCAGGTGATCCAGCCTATCGATCCCACCCCGCCCGAGGTTGCCGGGAGCGGCCCCAGCTACTCGCTGTACGCGCCCGGTTGGGAAATCCAGGATTACCACGGCGCGCGGCTCGTCTGGCATTCGGGTGCGGTGTTCGGCTTCAAGACGGTGGTGGTGCTCCTCCCCGACCGTAATGTCGGGTTCTCGATCGAGATGAACAGCGAGGACGGCGAGCTGGCGCGGGGACTGATGTTCGAGCTGATCGACCACTATCTCGGAGTGCCCGCACAGGCGTGGCCCGAGCGTTGGATCGCTTACAAGAAGCGGCTGGTCAGCGGGGGGCTGAAGGCGCTCGGGGCGGCAACGGCCACACCCGCGCCGATCGGCCCGTCCTTGCCGCTCGCGCGCTACGCCGGCACGCTCACCGACCCATGGTACGGCGATGTCGCCGTGACGAGCACCACCGACGGGCTACACATCGATTTCCGTTCCACCCCGCGCATGGTGGGACGTCTGGAGCATTATCAGTACGATACGTTCGTCACCCGTTTCGACGATCCCGCGCTCGAGCCGGCTTACATTAGCTTCGCGCTCGACGCCCAGGGCAAGGTGGCGCGGGCGACGGTAAAGCCCGTGTCGCCGATCGCGGACTTCAGCTGGGACTATCAGGACCTGCTCCTCACCCCCAAGCAGGCTCCGTGAGCGCCGGCGCTGCGCTGCACCGACGGCTGTTGACGATGGATGCGCACCTTGATGCACCCGTGCATTTCGGCCGTCCGGGTTGGCGTTTCGGCGACGAACACGATCTTGCGAGCGATATCGCGCAACTCGACCTGCCGCGGATGGAGGACGGCAACCTGTCGGGCGGCTTCTTCGTGACCTATGTCGAGCAAGGGCTGCTCGATGCGGCGGGCTATGCGGCCGCGCTCTCGGCGGCACGAGCGCGGTCCGACCTGATCGACGCTACGATCGCCGCCTACCCCGATCGGATCGGGCTCGCGCGCACCGCCGACGACGCTCGCCGGCTGCATGCGGCGGGGCGATGTATCGCATTCAAGAGCATCGAGAACAGCTCGTTCGTCGGCGATGATGTCCGCTGCCTCGCGGAGTTTCATGCGCGTGACATACGGATGGCCGGTCCGGTTCACGCAATAACGAACCAGCTCGCAGACTCGGCCACTGGCGACGCTCGATGGGGCGGGCTCAGCCCACTCGGGCAAGACTGGCTTGCCGAAGCCAACCGACTTGGGATCGTCGTCGACGCGAGCCATGCCTCCGACGCAGCGTTCGACGCACTACTAGCAGGGTCCAAGGCTCCAATCATATTGTCGCATTCAGGCTCGCGTAGCGCTTTCGACACCCCGCGAAACATCGATGACGATCGGTTGCGGGCGCTGGCGGCGGCGGGCGGGGTAATCGGCTTCGCGACGATATTTCTATGCGCGATGTCCGTCAGCCCCCAGCGACGCGCGCTTTTTCGTGAGTGCGGACGCGTGTACGAGCTCGACACGGTCGCGCAACGCGACCTCGCCCGGAGATGGCGCACGCTTCCGGAGCCGATGTGGGGCATGGATCTCGATCGGTGCATCACTGCGCTGCTTCATGTGATCGACGTGGCTGGCATCGACCACGTCGCATTTGGTGCGGATTGGGACGGCGGCGGCGGCTTTCCTGGTCTTGACGACATTTCCGCGCTGCCCCGGATTACCGAGCGGCTGCTCAAGGCAGGGCTGAACGAAGACGACCTTGCAAAGCTGTGGAGCGGTAATCTTCTACGCCTAGTAGGGGCGGTGCAGGCGCGGGCCGGTGAACGCGGGTTAACGTGACGCTCGAAGCAACCTCGTTATAGAGGGCAGCTCTTCCCGGCAGCTTCGCAGCTAGGAAGACCCATACCTGCCCGTCGAGAGCAAGCTACCGCCGCTCGAAATCGGCCGTTCGTACAGGTCGCTTGGCTATGGTCCGACAAGGCGCGCGTAGGCGGGTGAGACTGCCCGAGCGCACCCGATCGATCTCGCGAGCAAGCGAACCGAAGGTGCGGTCAGCCGTAAGCCTTGCTTATTCTGGCATTTTTTCTGGTCGGGTCACGTCTGACGGATCGCTTTTGGTGTTTGGGAGATTGCGTCGTTGCAGATTGATCTCGCTGGAGCAGCATCCGCGGCAGGACGCCTTGCAGGCAAAGGAACGGACGATGAAAAGCGCAACCGGCATCATTGTGGCAGCGGCGCTGCTATGTACGCCGATCGCGGTGTCGGCACGCGGACCAGGAGGACGCGGCGGCGGCGGCTTCCATGCCGGTGGCATCGGCGGCGGCAACTATCGTGGAGGCTACGGGGGAGCATACCGCGGCGGCTATGGCGGTTACCGTGGCGGCTATCGCGGATACGGGTACTTCCGTGGCTATGGCTACGGGTATGGCTTCCGGTTTGGTGGGCCGTTCTTCTACGGACCGGCCTTCGGATTGTACCTTGGATACTACGCCGACCCTTGGTTCTGGGATTACCCTAGCTATGGTTACTACGGGTACCCGGCCTACTCGTACCCAACGGAGGCGCCGGCTGCCCCGTTGTACGATCAGGGAACAGACGTGCAAAACGGTGCGCCGCAGGCTTCATCGGTACCATCATCTTCGCAGGTCTGCGGGCGCTGGGTATGGAATCAGAGCGACAACCAGTACCACTGGGTCACCAATGGCTGTCGCTGAGTCGGTCGGCGTAGGCCGCCGGCTTATGTCGACGGGCTCCGTCCGCGGGTTGGCGCTAGGCCTCGTATGCTGGGCCGGTCTTCATGGCTCGTACGCTTTGGCCCAGACCGTAAGCACCTCGGCGTTGAACGCGTTACACGATGCGTTAAAGCTGAACGCGCAGCAAGAGGTGGCTTGGCAGGCCTACAGCGATGAAGTGTCGGGCCCGACTGGCGCACAGTCGCGGCGACTGGCTGCGGTCCGCCTGTTTCCGTCGCTCCATGCACCCCAGCGCATGGATTTGGTTGAGGCGGAGCTCAGGGCAGAACTGCAAGACCTGCAAGTGCAGTCACGCGCGCTGAAGACGTTCTACGCTACCTTGAGCCCGGAGCAACAACACGTCTTCGACGCCCGATCCCTCCCCCCGCCTGAGGCGCCGCAAGTCGGCCGATGATCTCGAAGACCTGCGACAGCGTTGTCGCGAGGCATCCGGCAGTACTCCTCCGCTAAGCGCCGCAATTGCCGGTTGACCCACAAAGCCGTCGTTCGCGGCCTTCTTCCCGCTTCTCCACTGCGGTCGCTGGTTCAGCTCCACCCCTGATCAAGGTAGGTGACGATCATGCGACGACCGCGCCGGGTTCGGTCCTCAACATGGAGCCGATCCTGCCGACCCGTCGTTATTTCCTTTGGCGTGAGGAAGATCACGGAAACGGGCTCATTCAGCGGCGTTGACGCTTCATGTCCACTGAGACCCCGCTGTCCGCCTCCGGCGTTCACCGACGCGACCTGTTGAAAGCGACCGTGGTTGGAACGGCGCTGCTGTCTTCGGCTAATCATGGCGGAGCCGCCGTGGCGCCGGCGGCCGACGAGGCACGACCGCAGATGCTGCCGGTCACGCTGACCGTAAATGGGCGCACGAACCGCCTGACGGTCGACAGCCGCACGACGCTGCTGGATGCCATGCGTAACAATCTCGGCCTGACCGGATCGAAGAAGGGTTGCGACCATGGCCAGTGCGGCGCCTGCACGGTGCTGGTCGGCGGCAAGCGGACGCTGTCGTGTCTGATGCTGGCGGCGATGGTGCGCGAACCAGTGACGACGATCGAGGGGCTGGCCGCGGCCGACGGCACTCTCCACCCGATGCAGCAGGCGTTTATCGATCAGGACGCGTTCCAGTGCGGCTATTGCACGCCCGGCCAGATCCTGTCGGCGGTAGCCTGCATCGACGAGGGCCACGCGCGCGACGCCGGCGAGATCCGCGAATATATGAGCGGAAACCTGTGCCGGTGCGCCGCCTACCCGCACATCGTCGCGGCGATCGAGCAGGCCGCGCCCTTGATGCGGAAGGCCTGAGCCAATGCGACCCTTCGACTATGTTCGCGCCGCCGACGTGCCGGATGCGGTGCGCGCTGCCGCAGGCCCGCCGGGAGCCCCAACCGCTGCCCGGACGCAGTTCATCGCCGGCGGCACGATGATGCTCGATCTGATGAAGCTTGGCTCGATGCAGCCGGGCGTGCTGGTCGACGTCAACGCGCTCGACACGCGTCACGGGCGGATCGAGGCGACGCCGCAGGGGCTGCGGCTCGGCGCGCTTGTCCGGATGGCGCAGGCCGCCGACGATGCGATGGTCAGGCGCGAGTATCCGGTGATCGCCGACACGCTCAACCTCGCCGCCTCCGCGCAATTGCGCAACATGGCGAGCCTGGGCGGCAACGTGTTGCAGCGGACGCGCTGTCAGTATTTCCGCGAGCCGAGCTGGCCGGCGTGCAACAAGCGCGTGCCGGGCAGCGGCTGCGCGGCGCTCGACGGCGTCAACCGCCAGCATGCGGTGCTGGGCGTGAGCGAGCGGTGCATCGCCCAATATCCCGGCGACTTCGCGCAAGGCCTGGTGGCGCTGCGCGCCAGCGTCGAGCTGTTCGGCCCGAACGGCGCACGCACCCTGCCGTTCGAGCAGCTGCACCGCTCGGCCGACACGCCCGAGGCGGAGACGGTGCTGGTGCCCGGCGAGCTGATCACCGGCTTCGTCGTGCCCGCAGGCCCGTGGACGCGTCGCTCGGCCTATGTAAAGGTCCGTGATCGTCAGAGTTACGCTTATGCGCTCGCGAGCGCGGCGGTGGCATTGGACATGAACGGCGATACGGTGCGCGAGGCGCGGATCGGGCTGGGCGGCGTCGCGTATCGGCCGTGGCGCGCGCGCGAGGCGGAGGCGATGCTCGCGGGCAAGCCGCTGACCGAGGCGAATGCCGACGTGGCGGCACGCGCCGCCTATGCCGGCGCCCGGCCACACGAACACAATCGCTACAAGATCGAGCTTGGACGGCGCACGCTGGTGCGCGCGCTGATGCAGGTCGGGAGCATGCAGGTCTGATGTCCGTCACCGCCCCATCCGAGCCGATGCTGCTCGCCCCCAAGGATGCGGCCAAGCCCGCGATCGGCGCTGCCACCTCGCGTGTCGACGCCCGGCTGAAGGTCACCGGCGGCGCTCGCTACGGTTCCGACATCGATGGCGGTCGCCAGCCCGCGCATGGCTATCTGCGCACCAGCGCGATCGCGCGCGGGCGGATCACCCGCATCGACGAGACGGCGGCACGGCGGGTGCCCGGCGTTCTCGAGATCCTGACCTTTCGGAACGTCGGCGATCGGATCAAGCCGGGCAAAACCTTCTCCGGTCAAGGCTATATGGGCAGCTCGATTGCCCCGCTCGCATCGGATCGCATCCAGCATGCCGGTCAGATCGTTGCGCTGGTGGTCGCCGACAGTTTCGAGGCGGCGCGCGACGCGGCGCAGCGGCTTGACGTGAGCTATGCCGAGGAACGCCCCTCGGCAACCTTCGACAGCCCCGGACTGAAGGAGGGGCTGACCAACCCCAAGCCGAAGTCGAAGGAAGGCGAAGACAGCGAGGACGAGAACCCGAAGGTCGGCGACGCGGCAGGCGCCTTCGCAGCCGCGCCGGTCAGGATCGACCAGCATTACGAGACGCCGACCCAGCATCACAACCCGATCGAGCTGTTCACCACCACCTGCGCCTGGAACGGCGACGAGCTGACCGTCTGGGAATCGTCGCAGAACATGTACGGCTTCAAGAACGGGCTGGCCGAACAGCTCGGCATTCCGGCCGACAAGGTCCGCACGGTGTCGCCCTTCGTCGGCGGCGCCTTCGGCTCGCGCGGATCGCTGACGCAGCGCACCGCGATCGTAGCACTCGCGGCGAAGAGGGTCGGTCGCCCGGTGCGGCTCGAGGCGACGCGGTCGCAGGGGTTCACCATCGCGACGTACCGTGCCGAGACCCGCCACCGCGTTCGCCTCGCCGCCGGCCACGACGGAAAACTCCAGGCGCTGATCCACGAGGGCTGGGAGATCAGCTCGCGCCCTGACGACTACAAGGTCGCGGGCACCGACGCGTCGACGCGGCTCTACGCCTGCCCCAACGTGGACTCGAACGTGACGATCGTCCATACCGATCGCAACACGCCGGGTTTCATGCGCTCGCCGCCAGAGACGCCGTATCTGTTCGCGCTGGAGTCCGCGATGGACGAGCTGGCGGTGGCGCTGAAGATGGACCCGGTCGAACTGCGCCGGGTCAACGACACGCAGGTCGAGCCGATCAAGGGCCTCCCCTACACCAGCCGCGCGCTGATGCCGTGTTTCGATGCCGCCGCCGCCGCGTTCGGTTGGGCGAAGCGAACGCCGGAGCCCGGCTCGATGCGCGACGGCGACTGGCTGATCGGCTGGGGCTGCGCCTCGTCGATGTACCCGACGCAGATGGGCGCGGCCTCGGCCCGCGTGACGCTGTCGCCGCAGGGCCGCATCGTCGTGCAGACCGCCACGCACGAGATCGGTCAGGGCGTGATGACGGTGATCGCGCTGACCGCCGCCGACCAGCTCGGCGTGCCGCTCGACCAGGTGACGGTCGAGGTCGGCGACAGCCGCCTGCCGCCCTCCCCCGTTGCCGGTGGCTCGAACAGCACGGCTAGCGTCTGCAACGTCGTCGCCAAGGCCTGCGCCGATATCCGCGAGCGCATCGTCCGCGCCGCCGTCGCCCCCAGCGCGCCGTTCGCGGGCGTCGCGCCGGCATCGCTGGTGCTGGCCGACGGCAAGCTGACCGCGCCCGATGGCCGTACCGAGCCTCTGGCGCAAGCGATGGCGCGCGCCGCCGGCGGCGCAATTGAGGCCTACGCCGAGAATATCCCTCACGGGGTCAAGCCTGATGCCTTGCAGGGTTTGTACAAGGGCCAGGGCAAGCTCGCCGGCGGCGCCAAGATGAAGGACCGCATCCAGTTCGCGTTCGGCGCGCAGTTCGCTGAGGTCCGCGTCCATCGCCTGACCCGCGAGGTACGCGCGTCGCGGGTCGTCGGCGCTTATGCCGCAGGCCGGATCATGAACCCCAAGACCGCCAAGAGCCAGCTGATGGGCGGCCAGGTCTGGGGCATCAGTGCCGCGCTGCACGAAGCGACCGAGATCGATCGCCGCTCCGCGCGCTACTATAACGACGACCTGGCCGAGTATTTGATCCCGGTGAACGCGGACATTACCCGCGTCGAGACGATATTCCTGCCCGAGCAGGACGAGAAGGTGAACGATCTGGGCATCAAGGGCCTGGGCGAGCTGGGAAATGTCGGGTTGAACGCGGCCGTCGCCAATGCCGTCTGGCACGCCACCGGCGTCCGCGTTCGTGAGCTGCCCGTGCGGATTGAGAAGCTGCTCGTCGCCTAAGCTACTTCGACCCAAATGCCGACGCTCATAGCCTGATTGCGGCTACCCAACTCCGGACGCCCATTCAGATACGCGCCGACGGCTTCCGCTGTCTCAATCGGCCCCTCACAACCGCACTGATTGCCGCGGAGGCACAGATGAAGAAGCACTATGTCCGGCTGCTCTACTTGGTCTCTCTCAGCGCCGTCGCGACGAATGGCTCGACCTGATGCTTCCAAGCGGCCGAATCGGGTGCAATGATGTCAAAATGACCACCGTTCTTGACGTTGAGCACACGTACCACTTGACCCTTTGTAGCGGCCACGGTCCGATAATGCTCTGCGGCGTCGGCCGTCAGCACCACGGAGGCAATGAGATACTCCTGGGCCGAGGTTGGGAGGTTCTGGAAAGGGGATGCTAAGCGGTAACGGGCTAGCTGATCCTTGGGCAGCCCGCCGATCAGAGGCGCGATCACCGGCTTCCCACAGATTTCCGCATCCGCTCCGACGAATGAAGCGAGCTCACCCGGACCATCGATGGCCACAGCGATGCTGACCGGAAGCGGATGCTCCGAGCCGATGTCGCTTGCGGCTGGCAAGCTGGCCCGCGATGCGATCCAGAGCGCGGCATGGGCGCCCGCGGAATGACCGACAACCGCCACGCGCTTGAGACTGATTGGCTGAGATTTGGCGAGGACCCGCAGATAATCCGTCGCGGCGGCCCAGTCCTTGAACGTTCCAGGCCAACCTCCCCCCGGATCGCCGACCTGGCGATATTCTATGTTCCAGGTGGCGTATCCCATGGCGGTCAACGCACTGGCGAGAGCGGCGGTATTCTTCCGAGTCGCGAACCCCTTCGTCCAACAGCCGCCGTGAACTACCTCAACGACCGGGAACGGACCCTTGCCCGCCGGAAGCCGCAACTCTCCGACTTGAAGCGGATCGTTGCCATAGGCGGCGACCAGCGTTGGCGTAAAAGCGGGCAAGGCATCGACATCGCGCGGACGCATATTTTGCGCGAGCACTGTTCCCGAACAGGCGGCAAGAACCAGAGCCGCCCACAAGGTTTGCTTCATGTTCAATCTCCTTTGACAACGAAAGTGTAGAACCAGTGACATCGGCGCAAGTACAGCATGAGCGCAAAGTAGCGCAGGACCTTTAAGGCCAGCAGCTGGGCGGTTGACCGCCAGCTCAGGCCAAAGTCTGCTGGCCGGGCTTGTGGCTTCGACCCAGGTGCGGAAACTCAGCGACTAAGAGGCGCCGCCAGAAACCCGCCGCTCGTTCAGCATTTCCCACGACCGATCAACCACATTTCCGAACCGCCGGTTTACCGGGCCTACGTACTCTCGATTGGCCGATCCGGCCCGATGGAGATGATCGATGGGTCACTCGTCGATGGACCCCGCCTTTCACGAACTTCGACCCTGGAACGAGGGCCGGCTTATCGGTGCGAAGCGGGCGCTGAAACAGCAACAGGTCTGGGCCATTCGCTTCTGGCTCGACCAGCATAGACGACTGCGCGACCGAGCGCTGTTCGACTTCGCCATCGACAGCAAGCTGCGCGGCTGTGATGTGGTCAAGGTGCGGATCGGCGATGTAGTTTCCGGCGGGCGCGTCCGGGACCGGGCCGTTGTGGTTCAGCAGAAGACCAAACGACCGGTTCAGTTCGAACTGATGGATACGGCACGAAAGACGATGCGGGCATGGTTGGAGCGACGCCGCGGGACGCTGAACGACTTCGTCTTCCCGAGCCGAAACGACTACATGGCCCACATGAGCACGCGGCAATATGCCCGCCTCGTACACGAGTGGGTGGTCGGCATCGGCCTTCCGGCTCAGGATTACGGGACGCACTCGCTTCGGCGCACGAAAGCATCGATCATCTACAAGGCGACAGGCAATCTCCGCGCCGTTCAGATCCTCCTCGGTCATGCCAAGATCGACAGCACGGTGCGCTATCTGGGCGTTGACGTGGAGGACGCTTTGGAACTCGCCGAACGCACTGAGGTCTGAGCGGACCCAGGGCACGAAGCCGCTGCGCGGCATTGGTGTTGGCGGTGATGTAGCGCGC
>NZ_CAXSHM010000043.1:0-21337 GCF_964237335.1 uncultured Sphingomonas sp. | reverse complement strand
GCTGCAGGCGCCTGGGGAAAAATACAGCTTCATCATTCTCTCCTAAACTCATCTCGAAACGCGCGAGCCCCGCGAGGGATGCGGCCCAGCGGGCTTCGCTTCGACGGTTCGGCAGGTGCTCTCGATCGTGGCTCACCTATATCTGTACCGTCGGCAAGCTGCTTAAGCGCCAACGGCAGCGCATTCGTGTCCGCAGGTTTGAAAGCGACCAGCGAGCATAGCCGCAGCCCGGTCGACCCGGGTTGTGAACGGCTAACCGTCATGCCAGCGTCGGCCACTATCAAGCGAGTTTAGGCAAGTTTACAAAGAACGGATAAACCACTATAAATTAGCTATGGACCCGCGTCGCAACCCATTCGCTCCAGGTGCCGGCACGCCTCCGCCTGAACTTGCCGGCCGCGAGCCGCTGCTGGATCGCACGCTGATCGCGCTGGATCGGATCCGGGCGGGCAGGGCGGCACGATCCACCATCTTCTACGGCCTGCGCGGGGTGGGCAAGACGGTGCTGCTTGGGGCGGTGCGCGAGGCAGTCGAGGCCGGGCGGATGCTCGCCGTGTCGATCGAGGCGCCCGAGAACCGCTCGCTCCCCGCGCTGATCGTGCCCTCCCTGCGCGCCGGCCTGCTCCGGCTCGACCGGACGGCGCGCGCCGGCGATGGCGTGAAGCGCGCGCTCAGGGCGCTGGCAGGATTTGCGAAGCTCAAGGTCAAGTACGAGGACTTCGAGGTGGCGCTCGACCTCGAGCCCGAGCCGGGCCTCGCGGACTCCGGCGACCTCGACCTTGATCTTGCCGACCTGATGGTAGCGGTGGGCGAGGCGGCCCGCGAGCGGGAGAGCGCGGTCGTGCTGATCGTCGACGAGTTGCAGTATGTGGCCGAGGATCAGCTCGCCGCGCTCATCAGCGCGCTGCGCCGGGCCAACCAGCTGCGCCTGCCCGTGACGCTGGTGGGCGCAGGGCTGATGGTCCCCTGTTTTCGTGGACCCGGGTTTAGGCCATTTGTCGTTCGGCCTGTTCTGGGGTCTTGTAGCCGAGGGCGGAGTGGATCCGCCGCCGGTTATAGTAGCCCTCGATATACGCGAACAGATCGCGTCTGGCATCCTCTCGGATCGCCCATCGCCGTTGGTGGACGAGCTCGACCTTGAGCGTGTGGAAGAAGCTTTCCATGGGCGTATTGTCGTAGCAGCAGGCCGTCCGGCTCATCGATGGTTTGGCCTTCATCGCAATGAGTTGCTTGCCGTATGCCTCCGATGCGTACTGGCTACCGCGGTCCGAATGGCAGATGAGGCCTTCGGCCGGTCGTTGCCGCTGCGCGGCCATCATAAGCGCGGCGAGCGGCAGCTCGGTACGCATGTGGTCGCGCATTCCTGTCCTGAGCGAAGTCGAAGGGGACCAGCCGACGATCTTGCGGGTCGCAGGTCGAGCACGGCGGCGAGAGATAGCCATCCTTCGCCGGTCGCGATGTAGGTAATATCGGCGAGCCAGACGCGGTTGGGCGCCTCGGCGACGAACTCCTGCTTCAGTAGGTTCGGCGCGACTGGCAGGTTGTGGCGGCTGTCGGTGGTGCATGGGCGGAACCTGCGTCCCGCCAGTGCGCGGATGCCGTGACGCCGCATCAGACGCTCGATACGACCACGGCTCGCCGTCCTGCCTTCCGCGCGCAGCGCGGCATGCATCCTGGGGCTTCCATAGCGCCCATGATGCTCGCCATGGAGACGACGGACATCGCCGAGCAGCGTGCGGTTTGCCGCGGATCGCGCGCTCTCCGGACGGCAGCGCCACGCGTAATAGCCGCTGGCCGAGACCTCGAGGACCCGGCACATCAGCCGGACCGGCCACTGGCCGGCGTGATCGCGGATGAATCTGAAGCTCATCTCGGCACCTCCGCGAAAATGCCGATCGCTTTTTTCAACACGTCGCGCTCCATGCGCGTGCGGTCGAGCTCCCGCTTCAACCGCGTAATCTCGGACGCCTGATCGGCCAGCGACGGCAGTGGCGCGACGCCAGGCACCGACGGCCTTGGTCGACCGGCACCGCTACGGATCACCGCCCGCCAGTTCCGCAACATCGATGGGGAAATTCCCACCTCGGTCGCTACCTGCATCACCGGCCGGCCACTCGTCTCCAGCAGCGCCACCGTCTCACGCTTGAACTCGGGAGAAAACTCCCGCCTCGTCTTCGGCATTGCACACCTCCATGCCCCTCAGGGCTTAGCAAAGGTGTCCACTGAATCGAGGGACCATCACAGTCTACTTCGCACATCAACATGGACTGGCTGGCCGTCTACTTTCCTGCTGCGACCAGAACCCCGGTTGCGGCCGCTTTGCAGCGCGCCTGTCCTCTCCGGCTGGTCGGGGAAGGTCGAGATGGTCTCTCAGCGTCGTGCCCGCATAGGCGGTGCGGAACAGCCCGCGGGCCTGCAGCACCGGTACGACGCCATCGACGAAGCGCGCGAGCATGTCGGGCAGGATCGGCGCCGCGATGACGAAGCCGTCGGCGGCGCCGGCGGCGAACCAGTCGGCCAGCAGGTCAGCGACCTGTTCCGGGGCGCCGTTGACGGTTCGGCTGGTGCGTCCCGCGGCGACCTGCCGCGCGATCTGGATCAGGGACAGGCGCTCGCACGCGGCCTGCGCGACGATCCGCTGCTGCGATCCTTGCGAGGCGTTGTTCGGCGGGATCGGCGGCAGCGGGCCATCGGGATCGTAGGGCGACAGGTCGAAGCCCGCGAACTGCATCTCCAGCATTGCGATCGCCAGCGCGGGATCGATCAGCGCATCGAGGTCGGCGGCGATCGCGCTCGCCTCCGCCTCGCTGTCCGCGACGATCGGCTGGATCGCGGTCAGGATGCGTAGCGCGTCGGGGGCGCGACCCGCCGACGCGACGCGCGCCTTCAGGTCACGGTAGAAGGCCACGGCGCTGTCGATCGACGGGTGCGAGGTGAACACGACGTCGGCGCTGCGCGCGGCGAGGTCGAGGCCCGCGCCCGACGACCCCGCCTGGACGATGACCGGATGACCTTGCGGTGGCCGGCCCATCGTCAGCGGCCCCTCGACGCGGAAGAACGCGCCCACATGGCGCAGCGCGTGGATCCCTTCGGGGTCGCTATAGCGGCCAGTCGCACGGTCGGGCGCGACGGCGCCGTCGTCCCAGCCGTCCCACAGCCCCCGCGCCACCGCGACGAACTCCTCGGCCCGCGCATAGCGTTCGGCATGGCCGAAATGCGCGTCACGCCCGAAATTACGCGCCTCGTGATCGGTGGTCGAGGTGACGACGTTCCAACCCGCGCGGCCGCCGCTCAGATGGTCGAGCGTCGCGAGCCGGCGCGCGGCCGAATAGGGCTCGTTGTAGCTGGTCGACAGCGTCGCGATAAGGCCGAGCCGGCTCGTCGCCGTCGACAGCGCGGCGAGGATCGTGACCGGGTCCATGCGCAGCGCGTCGAGCCGCGCGAAGGCGTCGCGGCCCGGCACCGGCCGGAATCCCTGCGCATCGGCGAGAAACAGCGCGTCGAACAGCCCCCGCTCGGCGATCTCCGCGATCGCGCGGTAATGTGCGATGCCATGCAAGTCGCTGTCGGCGGCGAGCGGGTGACGCCAGCCCGCGACGTGCGCGCCGCTGCCCATCGGCATGGCGAACAGGTGCATCTGACGTGGTGCGGGCACTGGCGTGATGGCCGGGTCCTTACAGCCGGTGAAGCGCGGTCAGTCCCGGGCGGGGCCACGCCATTCGCGCGACGATGCCGCTGTTCGACAGCGTCATGTAGAGCGTGCGCTGGTCCGCGCCGCCGAACGCGAGCGCGGTGGGCGAGCCCTCCGTAATCCTGACCCGCCCGAGCTCGCGGCCATCGGGCGACAGGCTCAACAGCTCGCCGCTCTGAACGCAGGCGACGACCAGATTGCCGTTGGCTTCAACCGCCAGGTTGTCGAACAGCAGCACTCCGCCGACTGCCGCCACGATCCTGGAGCTCGGCGAAGCCCCGCCGGCGAGCATCCCGCGCCCGGCGATCGTATAGGCGGCGATCTCGCGCCGGTCGGACAGCGCGACGTACAGCGTCCGCCGGTCGGGGCCGAGCGCGAGGCCGTTGGGGTTCTGGATCGGGTAGGCGACCTCGCGGATGTCGCTGCCGTCGCGCTTGGCCCAATACAGCCCGCCATTGTCGCGGGTGCGGGCATGGGTCTTGCCCGTGTCGGTGAACCACAGATCGCCCCATTCGTCGCAGACGATGTCGTTGGGGGCCTTCAGCCGTTCCGTGCCGACGCTTTCATAGAGCGTGCGCACCGCGCCGGTCGCGGGGTTCACCTGCTGGATTGACCCGCCGCGATAATCGGCGGGAACGCCGGTCGGGACGTGGCGCCCGGCGATGCGCGTGAAGGTGAGGCCGCCGTCGTTGGCGACATAGACCATCCCGTCCGGGCCGATCGTCGACCCGTTGGGGCCGCCGCCCAGCGTCGCGATCGTCTCCGGCGTCCGGCTGCCATGGCGGAGCCGGTTGTACGTGCCCGCAGCGATCTCCACGAACATCGTGCCGCTATCACGCAGCGCGACGATCCCCTCGGGAAACGCGAGGCCGTCGGCCAGAACGACCAGGCCAGGCGTCGCCTGCGCGTCCAGCCGGCCGGCGAGCAGGGCCGAAGCCAAGCCGCCTAGGATCGTCGCGCGGCGGGTTGGTCCGCGCATCAGGGCTTGGTCGCGACCAGCACATAGGGCGTGCCGCGCCCGATCGCCTGGCCGGACACGTCGACAAAGCCGAGCTCGCGCGCCAGTGCGACGAGATCGGTGCAGGCGGACACGCGCCAATAAGGCTCGCCGCCGTAACGCGCGACATGGTCGAACCGCCATGCGGCCAGCCTGTCGAGCTCCGCGTAACGCGGCACGTCGCCGACCAGCATTGTGCCACCGGGCTCCAGGATGCGGAACGTCTCGGCGAACATCCGGCGGATGATCCCGCGCGGCAGTTCGTGGAGCATGTTGTACGAGGCGACGAGATCGAAGCTTTCGCCCGCGAAGCGGCTATCCTCGCACGCACGCTGGTACAGGCGCCAGGGCAGCCCCGCCTCGTTGGCGACGCGGCGCGCGTGTTCGAGCATCCGCGCCGAATAATCGATCCCGCTGAGCTGCGCGTCGGGGAACATCTGCGCCAGCGCCACCATGTTGTGACCGGACGAGGCACCCATGTCGAGGATACGCGCATAGTCGCGGCGCGGCGTGCATTCGGCGGCGGCGCGGCGCTGCGCAAAGATGTCCGCGCCAAACACGCGGGTGAGGATCAGCTTGTGGATCAGCTCGCCGTGGACATAGCCGTTGTGGTCGCTCGCATCCCAGCCGCCCGCGGTGCGGTGAAACCACACGCGCGAGAACCAGTCGGGCGGCACGAGATCGGGATCGAGCTCCAGCGTCGCCGGCCCATGGTCGAGTGCGGCGAGTTCCGGCGCCAGCGTGTCCGCGATCTCGTCGAACGCGGCCTGGCAGGTGGGCCCGTGATCGCGCGCGGTCCATTCCGCGGCGAGTGCGCGCAGGCGGTAGGCGTCGGAGGATGCGAGCGTCGCGTCGATCAGCGTATGCCGGTCGTCGAGATCGTCGGGCAGCGTGGCGGCGGTGATGCCGTGGCTGGCGAGTTCGGCCTCCACCTCGCGTTGCAGCGACGAAACCATGCCGCGCATCGTTATGTGGAAATCGATCGCGGCGCGACCGCGCTGGGCGAGGGCGGGGGGCTGCATAGCGATACTCCCGATCGAGACGGTTCAGCTTATCAGGCGATTGGCGGATAGCGCGCCCGGCGCGCCCGCTATCCGCCAGTCGATCATCTCGGCAAAGGGCGACGGTGCCGATCCTGCCGCTTCCTATGGAGGATCGGCGCCGCCGGAGACCCGAGATGACCAAGACCCTGCTGTCTGATCCGCCCGAACGCCGGATGCTGGGCGTGGATCAGATCGACGATATCGGCCTTGCGCTGCTGGCGCTGACGCGCGAGTTGTGGGTGGTGATGGACCGTCAGGCGGTGCTGGAGAAGCTGCTTGAGCGCCACGGGATCACGGCGGCCGAGATCGAGGCGTTTCAGCCGGACGCGGCTTTCGCCGCAACGCTGGAGGCCCGCCGCAAGGCGCTGGCGGATACGGTGGTGGGCGCGCTGGCGGGACGGGATGACGCGGCGTGAGCGTAGTGCTGGACCAGGGCCGAACGTTCGAGATGATGATGCCCGTCGTGGTCGTCGGCGCGGGGGGCTGCGGGCTGTGCGCGGCGATCGCGGGACAGGATGCGGGCGTGGAGGTGCTGGTGCTGGAGCGCGACGCGACGCCGCTCGGCTCGACCGGGATGTCGACCGGATTGATCCCGGCGGCCGGAACGCCCGAACAGGAGGCCGAGGGGATCGAGGACGATGGCGCGCGCTTCGCCGCCGACATCCTCGGCAAGGCCGGGCGGGCCGACGCGGCGATCGTCCGCCATGTCGCCGATGAGTCGGCGGAGACCATCGCCTGGTTGCAGGGCCACGGACTGCCGCTGACGCTGGTGAAGGGCTTCGTCTATTCCGGGCACAGCGTGCGCCGGATGTTCGGATCGCCCAATCGCACCGGCGGCGAGCTGATTGCCGGACTTCAGCAGGCGGCGGAGGCGGCGGGCGCGTCGATCCTTTGCGGGGCAAGCGTCGAGACGCTGTTCGTGGACGCCGCGCGGCGTGTGACGGGCGTCGCGTTCCGGCGGCCCGACGGCGCGGTCGAGGAGGTCGGCTGCAGCGCGCTGATTCTCGCCTCGTGCGGGTTCGGCGGCAACGCGGCGCTGGTGCGCGACTGGATCCCGGAGATCGGCGCGGCGCCGTACCACGGCCATCCCGGCAACAGAGGAGACGCGATCGCCTGGGGCGCGGCGCTCGACGCCGGCTTCGCGGACATGACCGCGTATCAGGGGCACGGCAATCTGGCGGCAGGGCACGGCATCATCGTCAACTGGCCGAGCGTGATCCTGGGCGGATTCCAGCTCAACCGCGACGGCGATCGCTTCTACGACGAATCGATCGGCTATTCGGCGGCGGCGGCGCACGTCCATGCGCAGCCCGGGCATGTCGCCTGGACAATATTCGACGCGCGGATCGCCGCGACGCTCGACCAGTTCGAGGATTATCAGGACGCGGTGCGCGCGGGCGCGATCGTCGCGGCGGACGACGTGGCGGCGCTGGCGGCCGCGACGCGGCTGCCGGCGGAGCGGCTGGCGGCGACAATGGCGACGGTGGCCAATCACGCGGACGGATCGAAGCCCGACCCCTTCGGGCGCGACTTCACCGCCGGGCCGCCGCTCGCCGCGCCGTACCGCGCAGTGCGGGTGACGGGGGCGCTGCTCCATACGCAGGGCGGGCTGGTAGTCGATCGCGACGCGCGGGTGGTGGGAACGGATGGCGCGGCGCTGCCCAATCTGTTCGCGGGCGGCGGCGCGGCGCGCGGCGTATCGGGGCCGGGCGCGGCGGGCTATATCGCGGGCAACGGGCTGCTGACCGCAACGACGCTCGGCAAGCTCGCGGGCCGGGCGGCGGCGGCGCAGGTCGGCGGCTAGGCGGCGCGGCGCATAAGCATGGCGGCCTCGCCCTCGCTTACCACTTCGGCAATCTTGGCGGCCATGTCGAACAAGTTCTGCTCGTGCGGCCGTCCGTCGCGGTCGCCGCATGCCTCGCGCACCACGAACGGCGCGAAGCCGTGGCACAGCGCGTCCAGCGCGCTCGCGCGGACGCAGCCCGAGGTCGAGAAGCCGGTGATCAGCAGCGTGTCGACGCCCGCGGCATGCAGCGTCGGCGCGAGCGAGGTGCCGAAAAAGGCGGACGGATATTGTTTGGAGACGACGAGCTCGCCGGGCGCGGGCTGCAGGTCCGGCGGGAACGCGCCGTCGGGCGATCCGCGCACGAAGGCCTTCAGCGCGGGCACCTTGCGGAAGAACTGGCCGCCGTCGATCCCGCCGGGTTGGTAGACGACGTTGGTGAACACCACCGGCACCCCCGCCGCGCGCGCCGCCGCCGCCAGTCGGACGTTGGACGCGAGAGCCGCCTCCACGCCGGCGTAGAGCGGCGAGGCGGGGTCGAGATAGGCCATCACGACGTCGACGATCAGCAGCGTGGGGCGGCCGCCGAACGCGAGCCGGCCACCGAAGCCGGCAGCGGCGTAATCCTGGCCCAGATCATCCTGCATAGCGCGCCTCCTCGGCGATCAGCGCCTGCGCGCCGGTGATGCGGTTCATGTCGCCGAGGCTGGCGAGGTCGAGCCCGGCGCTCGTGCCCTCACGCTTCAGTTGCGCGAGCCAACCGGGCGCGTGGCGCACGAACCCGTGCATCAGCAGCAGCGGGTGGAGCGCGACCGCGAACCCTATCGCCTCAAGGTCCGCGCCGCGGTCGGTTGCGCTGACGCCGCCCTCCACAAGATTGTGGACCAGCGGCACGCGGGCGGCGAACCGGTCCGCCACCGCCTGCGTCTCCGCCAGCGTGCGCGGTCCCTCGACGAAGATCAGGTCCGCGCCCGCCGCCAGATAGGCGTCTGCGCGGTCGAGCGCCGCGTCGATCCCCTCGACCGCGACCGCGTCGGTACGCGCGACCACCAGCATGTCCACGCGCGCGTCGAGCGCCGCCCGGACCCGGCCCACCGCCTCGGCGAGCGGCGCCATCGCCTTGCCCGCCATGTGGCCGCAGCGTTTGGGAAAGGCCTGATCCTCGATCTGGATCGCCGATCCGCCCGCGCGCTCGACCAGGCGCACGGTGCGCGCCAAGGTGAGCGCGTTGCCGAAGCCCGTGTCGCCATCGACGATCAGCGGGATCGCGACGCGGTCGCGGATCGCGGCGACGGCCTCGACCAGCTCGGTCATCGTCGCCATCCCCATGTCGGGCCGGCCCAGCCGCGCCATCGCCAGCCCCCCGCCGGTCAGGAACGCCGCGCCGAACCCCGCCTGCTCGATCAGCAGCGCGGACAGGCCGTCCCAGCAGCCGGGCACGGACGCGAGCGTCCGCCGCCCGTCCGTGCCCGTCGCGACCAGCGCCCGGAGCGCGGCGAGGTGGTTCACCCCTGCGGGCTCGGTCCGAGCTGGCCGGGGATGTGGCTTTCGTGGTTCTGGAGGTACCAATCGGCGATCTCCTCGCGCGTCGCCCACCACACGCCGGGCAGCGACTGGGCGTGCTCGATGAACTCGCGCAGCGCGCGGATGCGGTGCGCGCGGCCCGAGACGTGCGGGTGCAGGCCGACGTTCATGATACGGCCGGTCGTCGCGCCCTCGTCGTACAGCACGTCCAGCTCCTCGATCAGCGCCTGCGCGAACTGGTCGGTGGTGAAGTTCTTGCGCGTGATGAAGGTGAAATCGTTGATCTCGTTCGAGTACGGCACCGACACGATCGGGCCGTTCGGCGTGCGCAGCAGGAACGGCTGGTCGTCGTTCATGATGTCGCAATAGAAGGTGCAGCCCTGCTCGGCGAGGATGTCAGCGGTCTGCATCGTGCCGCGCAGCGACGAGGACAGCCAGCCCTTCGACTTGCGGCCGGTGAACTTCTCGAACTGGTCGAGGGTGCGCAGCACGATCTCACGCTCTTTCGCGGGATCCTGCGCGAAGTTGGTCAGCAGCTCGCCCTGCTCCCAATTGTGCGTCAGCAGCTCCCAGCCGCGCTCCAGCACCGCGTCGGTCATCGCCTTGCGACGTTCGAAGGTGACGCCGTTGGTGGTGCAGCTCGCCTTGGCGCCCAATTTGTCGAACAGCTCCAGCAATCGCCAGATGCCGACCCGCTGGCCATATTCGCGCCAGGTGTAATTGGGGAAGTCGGGCGTGTTCCCCGGCAGGATGTCCGGCAGGATCGACGGTCCGCCCGCATAATAGGGCTTGTCGGTATCCTTGGTCAGGTCCCAGGTCTCGAGGTTAAACGTCAGGATCAGCGCGACGCGCGCGCCGTTCGGCCACTTCAGCGGCTGGCGGGCGGGAAGAGGGACATAGTCGTATTCCATGCGGATACTCCTGAGATCGAAACCTAGCAATTGGCGAGCAGATGGCCGAAGCCGTCGATCTGGTCGGCGATGCCCATCGTGCGCAGCGCGTGCCAGTAGGTGGCGGTATTGATCGCGATCACCGGCTTTTCCAGCCAGAACTCGGCGGCGGCGGCGACGTGCGCGAAGGCGAGATTGGTGCCCGCCTGGATGATCGCGTCGACGCCGTCCGACACCGCGGTCGCGGCGCGCTTGAGCACCTGCTTCGATTCATGCGCGATCAGCATCGGCGAGGGTGATTTCAGACCAACGAGGTGGACGACCTCATAGCCCTGATCCTCGAAGAATTTGCGCACGTTGCGGTCGCCAACGGGCATGTACGGCGTGACGATCCCGATCTTCTTGATCTCGCCATGGGTCCGCCCGTACGCCTTGATCGCCGCGTCGACCGCGGTCGAGCCCATGATGACGGGAACGCCGCCGGTCCGCTCCAGCATCCGCTTGTGCAGGCGATCGGCGCCTTCCGCGCCGTCCCAGAAGGTCTCGGCGGACATCCCCATCACGACGCAGCCCGGCTCCATGGACATCGACACGTCGACCGCGTCGAACGTCGAGTCGCGGATCGTGTTCAGCATCACCATGAAGCTGTCGTCGTCGGTGACTTTCGTGTCAGGTATGGCGATGCGCGAGAAGTGGTTAGTCACGCCGCGCGGCTGCATAGCGGCATATTCGGGCTCTACGCTGGTGTTGGTGGATGGCGCCACCACCGCGAACTTCATCCTGTAGCCCAGCGAATCCACCATCAGGCCGACCTTCCCGTCGTTTCGCCGCCTTCGATAGGGCGGCGGGCGGTGCGGCGGCCACGGCCAACGCCGTTTTTCATCGACAGGCGAACAGTCTGACGAAGATCGGCAGCGGGAGGCGGCGGTCGCGGTAAGCGGGGACGACAAAGCGGGGGTGGGGGAGATCGAGATGCCGGCTTATATCGTCGCGACCGTGCGGATCAGCGATCCGGAGCGTTTCGGCTTGTACGCCAAGGGAATAGCGGGGCTGAGCGAACGCTTCGGGGGCGAGGCCGTGGTGCGCGGCGCGGTGTCCGAGGTCGTCGAGGGGGACGGCGTGGTCGGCGAGCGGGTGGTCGTCAGCCGCTACCCCGACGCCGCCGCAGCACATGCCTATCTCGCATCGCGCGAGTACCGCGCGGCCTGCGAGCATCGGGTCGGGGCCGCTGACGTCGTCATGCGGCTGATCGAGGGCTGATCCGCCGTCTTCGTCCGGCGTCGGCCAGTTCCGTTTTTCCAATCGAGAACGAAGATGACAATCAGAACCCGCGTGCTCGTCGTCGGCGCCGGTCCGGTCGGCGCCGTGGCGGCCTACCGCCTGGCCGAGATGGGCATCGACACGATCCTGCTGGAGGCCGGCGCCGACTGCCCGGAGGACATGCGCGCCTCGACCTTCCATCCGCCGTCCTTGGAGATGATGGAGACGTTGGGCCTGGTCGACGAGCTGCTGGCCGACGGATTGAAGGCGCCGGTCTATCAATACCGCAACCGCCGAAGCGGCCATATCGTCGAACTCGACCTCGGCGAGCTCGCGGACATGACCCGCCATCCGTACCGGCTGCAATGCGAACAGTATAAGCTCGCGCGGCTATGCGCGAACCGACTGCGTGGCCATGCGCATGGCGCGGTCGGCTTTAATCGCCGCGCGCTGTCGTTCGCGCAGGACGATGAGGGCGTGACGGTGCAGGTCGAAGGGGCGACGGCGATCGAGACGTACCAGTGCGATTATCTGATCGCCGCGGACGGCGCGAGTTCGACGATCCGCAAATGGACCGGCGTCGAGTTCGAAGGCTTCACCTGGCCAGACCGGTTCCTGACGCTCTCCACCGACTACCCGATCGAGCGCCATTTCGACCGGCTCGCTAACGTCAATTATGTCGCGGACGCGGACGAATGGTGCGTACTGCTGCGCGTGCCGACGCTGTGGCGGGTGCTGGTGCCCGCGCCCGAGAGCGACACCGACACCGCGTTCCTGTCGGATGCGTACAAGGACCAGGTATTCGGCGGGCTGCTCGGCATCGACACGCCGATCGAGACCTATCACCGGACCCTGTACCGTGTGCATCAGCGGGTGGCCAAATCGTTCGTCGCCGGCCGCGTACTGCTGGTGGGCGACGCGGCGCACCTCAACAACCCGCTCGGTGGATTCGGCATGAACTCGGGTATCCATGACGCGTGGAATCTGACGGCCAAGCTGCAGGCGATCCTGCAGGACGGCGCCGCGGCCGAGCCGCTGCTCTCGCGCTACGATCGCCAGCGCCGGACCATCTGCACCGAGTTCGTCCAGGCGCAGACGATCCAGAACAAGCAGGCGATGGAGGGCGCCGGCGACGACGGTCGCTCGACGCAGGAGCATCGCATGGACGAACTGGCGGGCGATCCGCAGAAGCGGCGGGCGTATCTGATGCGGCAGGCGATGTTCACCAGCCTGGAACGCGAGGCCGAGATCGCCTGACCATGCCCAGCGATCGCGCTGGGCGGATCGCCAGCGCCGTAGCCGGGGCGCAACGGCGCGATCACGACGCGCTCGCGCGAGCGACGGCGTGGTCGGTTCGAACATCCAGGCCGACTTGGGCGTCGGGCAGCGGCGGCGGCGTCCCGGCAGGATCGTCGCCCGCGATGCCCAGGCGCGCCTGCCCCCGACGCCGGTCGACATGGCGTTTCGGACTCGCCGTCATGCAAGGCGCCGTAGGACACCGCAGCGGCCGCCGCCAGTCTACTCGCCGCCAGTCCACCCGCCATCTATCCGCCCACCGGATAGTCTGGGATCCGCCGGTTCGCCCGCCCCGCGTGTCGGTAGGCTGCGTTCACGAGCAGGGAGACGCGCATGGCCAGCCGAACGATCGCCGCCCCCCTTATGCCGGTGGCCCCTGTGCGCGCCGATGGCGAGCAGCGGCTGCCCGTATCGCTCTGCCTGGGCTTCGGCGTTGGGTCGTTCGGCATTGCGATCCTGCTCAACACCGTCACCACCTTTTTCCCCGCGCTGATGACGACGGTGCTCGGCCAGTCCGCCGCCATCGCCGGGCTGCTGCTGACCGTCTCCAAGCTGTACGACGCGTTCGCCGACATCGCGATCGGGATGGTCAGCGACCGGACGCGCTCGCCGATCGGGCGGCGACGACCGTTTCTGCTCGCCGGCGCACTGATCGGCGGCCTGTCTTTCCTGCTCCTCTTCGTTCCGCCGCACCTGTCCAACGGCGCGCTGGCGCTGTGGATGGGCTTTGCGCTGATCGTCTATTCGACGGGGTATTCGCTGTTCTCGGTCCCCTATGTCGCGATGGCGGGCGAGATGACCGACGGCTATCACGAGCGTACCCGGTTGTTGTCTTATCGCGCGTTCTTCGCAATGCTGGGGCAGCTGCTGGCGTCGGCGGGCACGGCGGTGATCATCACCTGGGCGGGTGGCGGGCGCCCCGGCTATGCGGCGATGGGAATCGCGACCGCGGTGCTGATGGCCGGATCGATGATCGGCAGCTTCCATGGCACCCGCCAGGCCCGCATCGTCCAACCCGAACAGGCCACCCGGACGCTGGGGCGCGGCGCGGCGTTGCGCGCGCTGGCGTCGAACAGGCCGTTCGTGCTGCTGATGCTCATCAAGATATGCCAGTATATGGGCATCGCGATCATCAACACGACCAAGCTGCTGTTCCTGCTCAACATCGTCCACGTCGGCTACGTCGGGCTCATCAACCTGACATTGGTGCAGAACGTGGTGAGCGCGCTGTGCGTGCCGCTGTGGGCCTGGGCGGCGCGACGGTTCGGCAAGCGTCCTGCCTATCTGGTGTCCACCGCGATCCTGGCGATCGTCTATCTCAGCTGGTTCTGGACCGGGCCAGGCCTGACGATGCCCGCGATCTGGCTGCGCGGCGCGGCGAACGGCGTGGCGGCGGCGGGGACGACGCTGCTCAGCGTAGCGATGCTGCCCGACGTGATGGAGTATGACCGGCTGCGCACCGGGCTGCGGCGCGAAGGCATCTTCTCGAGCATCTATTCGATCGTCGAGAAACTGTCCTTTGCGCTGGGCGCCGGCGTGGTCGGGCTATTGTTGGCGGCAGGCGGTTACATCCCGACGCTGAAGGGAGCGATCGTCAACCAACCCGCTACCGCGGTCTCGGCGCTTTACGTCGGCGCGTCGCTGCTGCCCGCGGCGCTGATGACGGGCAGCTTCCTGCTCATGCTGTTCTACCCCCTCAACGAAGCGCGGCTGAAGCGCGCTCGGGAGATGTCGCGATGATCCGAACCCTGGCCCTCCTCCTTGCCGCCGCGGCCCCGATCGGCGCGGCGCCGCCCGTCCCCGCCGGCGCGCCCGCGCCCGCGCCCGCGCCCGCGCCCGCGCCAGCAGCCGGGCACGAGCGGCGCGCTTATGTCGACGGACCGTGGGGGCAGATCCATGTCCGCATCGATGGTCCGGACGACGGGCCGACGGTGCTGCTGATCCACAAGATGGTCTGGTCGTCGGTCGAGTTCGTGCGAGTCCAGCCGCTGCTCGCGTCGCGGGGCATCCGGTCAATCGCCGTCGACCTGCCAGGTTACGGCATGTCCGACGAGCCGTCGAGCCAGCCGACCACGGACGATTATGCCGACGCGCTGCTGCCGGTGCTCGACCGGCTGCATGTGCGCCGGGCGGTGGTCGCCGGAACCAACACGGGGGCGACGATCGCGGTCGCGTTCGGTCTGCGGCATCCCGACCGGACCGCCGACCTGATCCTGGAGGGGCTGCCGATCTTCAAGGGAGCGGCGCTCGACGCGCTGCTCGCCGAGCCCGAGTTCGACCGGACGGCGCGCCCCGACGGCGCGACGCTCATGGCGCGGTGGCGCGCAATCGATGCAATGGCGAAAGGCACGCTGCCGCCCGACACGATCCAGACGAGTATCCTGCAGTTCTTCTCCGCCGGACCGCATTACCTCTACGGCCACGAGGCGATCTTCCGCTACGATCTGGAGAGCGCGCTGGGGCGGCTGACTGTGCCGGTGATGCTGCTGACTTATCCGGGCGACCAGCTTAATGCGCAGGCGCGCTCGGCCAAGGCGGCGCATCCCGCCTTTACCTTCGTGGACATGGGCGCGCCCCGCATGATGGCCGATTACCAGGCGCCCGCGACCTGGGCCGCCGCGGTCGCCGATCGGATGCTCGCGCGCGATCGCACCGCGCGCTGAGCGTTCAGGCGGCGGCGCGCGCCGCGCCTGGGCAGATGCGCAGCGAGGTGTCGCAGCTCGTAAGCGGCTCGACCCCGTCGGCGGTGACCAGCAGTTGGTCCTCGGTGTGGAGGTTGCCCCAGCCGATCTCGTAATAGGGCATGTCGAGCGAGAAGATCATGTTCTCCTCGAATATGAACTGGCCGTTGCCGCCGGGCAGCGTCGGGCCGATCGGCAGCATATGGTCGCTGTGCTCCAGCCCGATCGAGTGCGGCGTGGCGAAGAAGAAGCCCTCGAACCCGGCGTCGCGCACTGCGTCGATCACCGCGTCCGACACCTCGCGCCCGGTGACGCCGGGCTTCACCACGTCCAGCACGGTCTGGCAGCCGACCTCGAGCGCCCTCATCCGGCTCACCAGTTCGGGTCTGGGTTTACCGCATACCGCTACGCGGCCAAGATCGCCGTGATAATTCTTGTACTCGCACAGCCCGTCGAAGGTGATCGGTTCGCCTTCCAGCACGCGGCCCAGGTTCTGGTTGGTGCCGTTCTGCCCGGTCGCCAAATAGATGCCGCGCGCCCCGCGCTTCGCGGTCTCGACGTTGTAGATCGTCTCCAGGTCGTCGCGCGGCATGCCGACCTCGAGCGAGGCGATCACCGTCTCCAGCGCCTCCTGGTTGATGCGGGCGACCTTGCGCATCAGCGCGATCTCATCGGGCGTCTTGACCATGCGGATCTCACGGAACATCGTCCAGGCGTCGCGCACCTTGAGGTCGGGCAGGCCGATCTGGTTGAGCCACGGCCCGACGCGGGGATCGTCCGAGCCCAGCACGGCGCCGGCTAGGCCCGCCTCCTGGATCGCCTTTTTCAGCGCATAGGTGGCGTTGACGGAGGCATTGCCCTTGTTACCCTCCATGTATTTCAGATAGTCTTCGTCGCGCGGGCTGAGCGCGTCGTGCCGGATCGGCCATTTCATGCCATATTGGACATGTTCCGGGTCCTCGACGTCGGGATCGAAGTCGCGGCGGTCAAGATAGACCGGGTGGACGTAGCTCTGGACGCTGGGCATCCAGGTCGATTCCGGCCGGTGGAAGAACCGCAGATGTTCGACGCCGGTGACGATCAGCGCCGCCGGCGCGGTCTCGTCGCGCGGCAACAGCGCGTAGTTGTAGAAAGTGCGCCGCATCCGCATCAACGCGCCCCAATAGTCGGACAGGTAATAGACGTTGATGGCGTTGACCGCGATCAGGCCGTCGAGACCCTCGCGATCCATGATCGCATAGGCACGAGGCTTGTTCAGAAGCATGGTCAGTCTCTCTTTGCGGCGCTGGAACGATTAAGGCCCCCGCGTCGCCGGAACGCGGGAGCCGGGGAGAGGGTACGATCAGAACTTGACGGCTACGCGCGCGCCGAACGTCGGCTTCTCGGGCGCCGCCAGGATGATGAGGTTGGCCCCTTCGGCCACGTTGCCGAACGGGTTCGCGTTGCGCAGGATGTTGCTGGGCACCTTGCTGTCGAAGATATTACGGCCGAAGATTTCAACCCGGTACTTGGCGTTCTCGACGCCGATGGTCAGGTTGAAGCGATCGGCGGACTTGAGGTAGGCGATATTGTCCTCTGTCGCATATTGTTTCCCGGTGTAGATATAGTCGAGGCGGGCAGTGCCGCTCCAGTCGGCATAGATCGGGTGGAAGTAGGCGATGCCGGCCGTGCCGCTGAATTGCGGATAGCGCTCCATCGAGTTGCCTGCCGGATCGGCGATGCCGTTGATCGCGACGCACTCCGCGCACACCGTGTAGAGGATCTTGGTGTGCGCCCAGTCGAACGTGCTGTCGAACGTGAGGTTGCGGGTGACTTTGAGCGTCGCTTCGGCCTCGATGCCCCACAGGTCGGTGCTGCCGTTGGGGAAGGTGAACGTCGCCGTCGAGGTGGTCGTGCCGGTGGTCGTATAGGCGATGTTCTGGTTGATCTGGCGATGCCGCCACTGCCCGTAATAGCCGTCCGCCAGGATGCGCAGGCGTCGATCGAAGAACTCGCCCTTCACGCCGGCCTCATAGGTGTTGAGCGTCTCCTCCGGAACCGCGAGCGGGATGCTGCCGCCTGCATTGGCGATCAACTGTGCCTGCTGGGCGGCGGTGAAGCCGGGCAGGCTCGAGTTGAACGTGCCGGGGCGCGTGCCGCGCGCGAAGGAGGCGTAGAGGCTGACCAGCGGATCGATCTTGTAATCGATGATCGCGCGCGGGTTGAACGAGCGGAACGTCTGCTGCTGGTTGAACCCGCCGACCGTCATGACGTGGTGATGGATGGTGTCGAACTGATACCGTCCCTCGCCGCTCAACGTCAGCTTGCTCGTCACGTCGTAACTCGCCGATCCGAAGATGCCATAGGTGGTCGCGAGGTAGTCCGTCGGCTGGGTCAATTGCGTGATCGTCGGTACGCCGGTGGCGTTGGGCCTGAGCGCGCGGCCTTCGAACAGGATGCTCTCGTGATAGAAGTTGCCGCCAAGCATCGCCTTGAACGGGCCGCTGCCGTTGGTGGAAACGCGCAATTCGGCCGAGGTGTTGACGATATGGTACGGCAGATACACGCTTGAATAATAGCCGGTGCCGTCCGGCGGGCGATTGTAGGTGTCGGTGATGACCGCCCAGTTGTTCTGGTTGTGCCCGACCGAGCCGGCGACGGAGAAGCCGTCGAGATCGTAATTGGCGGTGCCGTTCGCCTGATATTCGTTCCGGTGCAGCCCCTGATGCGTTATGAAGTCGGGACTAACGACGCCATGGCCGCTGTTGGTCAACGTGTAGAAATCGCCGTTGGTGCCCGCCACGGTGTTCTGCGCCATGCGCGCGGTGTTGATCGAGCCGATGCCCCCGCAGATATAGTTGAGGCCGTTCACCGCGCGCCCGGTGCCGCCGGGATTGCAGTTGTAGTCCTGCTCGGTCAGCGCAGCCTGCGCGGACGGGCCGTCCTTGTCTTCCCAGATGCTGAAATATCCGCGGATCGTCAGCCGGTCGATCGGCTTGGCGATGATGCTCGCGCCGAAGGAGTTGGTCTCGCGCTCGCCGAGCTTCCCACCGTAGCCGACGTTATCATACTGGCCGTCCGTGTGGTAATGACGACCGGTCAGGCGGATCGCCAGCTTGTCCGCCAGGATCGGCCCCTCGACCGTGACGCTGTCCTCGGTCGTGCCATAGCTTTCGGACGAGCCGCTGATCGTGCCCTTGAAGTCGGTGAGCGAGGGGGCGACGGTGATGAAGTTGATCGCCCCGGCGAAGGTCGCACGGCCGAAATAAGCGCTTTGCGGCCCGCGCACGACCTCTACGCGCTCGATGTCCGTCAGGCCGGGCAGCGCGCCGCCGGGAATCGACACGCCGTCCAGGAACACGCCGACCGCGGGGCGATTGGGGGAGTCGCCTGGGTACATGCCGCGCATCGTGATGGTGTAGAAGCTGCGGTCGTTACGGTTGGCGGCGCTGTTCTCGTACCGCAGCCCGGGTACGAAATCGTTGAGCCCATTGAGGTCGCGAATGCCGCGCGCCGCAATGCCGGCGGCATCGAGGGCAGTGATCGAGACCGGGACCTGGAGAATGCTCTCGCCGCGCTTGCGCGCGGTGACGATCACGTCGCCCAACTGGTCGGAGTCGGGCTGGGTCTCCACCGCGGGCGTATTCGCCGGCTCGACCGCCGCGGCCGGCGGGGTGGCCGGCGAGGCCGGCGGGAAGATGCCGGCGTTGGAGGATTGCGCGCTCGCGGCCCCGCCGCAGGACAGGCCGATCGTAACCGCGGCCGAGGCCATCAGCGCCTTTCGCAAAAATGTAGCGTTTGCCATGTAAGTGTTCCCCTAAGGATAGAATCATCGCCCCTGCGGGAACCGCTGGCAGTCTCTTGCGTACTGCCTCGTCGGTTCGTGCTGACGAGGATTGCAGATGCGTGGTGAGAATCCATGCGGCCTCGCGATTTCTCCACCAGACGATAACTGCCGCCCCCGACTATCCGATGGTCGAGCAGTTCTCGCGACCGGGCGCGCCGAAGGGGGCCGCCCTAGGTCGCCGAATACGTCCTTTTGTCGGTCAAAGCTTAAAGATCGGCGCGGATGGCGGCGGCGGTTTCGTTGAGTGGCGCTACGAAGCGTTCGGTCGCCTCGCCCATCTTCATCGCGGCGGAGAAGAAGGCGAGCGTCAGCGTTCCCGCGACGCTGGTCTCCGCGAGGATCGGAACCGCGACGGACGACGTCTTACCCGGATTGCGCGTGAACCGGTTGTGGCCCCGGGTGGCATAGCCGTCGCGACGGATATCGCTTGCGAGCGTGCTGGTTTCGAACAGCTCGATCATGTGGAGATTGACGCGCTTTGGCAGGATTTTCAGCGCGTTGAGCAGGTTCTCTCGCGCATTGTCGTCGATATGGGCCAGATAGGCGAGGCCCGCCGCGCATTCGAGCACCGGCATGGTGAAACCGGGATGATAGTTGTTGAACGTGAGCGTCGTCAGCGCGTGGGTCGAATCGCGGATGACCATCGAGTGGCCGACATTGGTGGTCAGCGAGATCGGCCAGCCCAGCCGGCGGGTCAGATCCACGATGTGCGGCCGCGCGACTTTGGCGAGGTGCGCATCCCCCTGGAACCCGTGCGCCAGCGTCTGCACCAGGGCGGTCGGGCGATAGCGCTTGCGTGCGGGTTCGCGCTCGATCAGCCCCTCGAAGAGTAACGTCTGCACGATGCGGCAAGCCGTCGGATACGGGACCTCGGACGATCGGGCGATCTCCATCAGCGATAGCGATGTGCCGCGGTTGATCGCCTGGAGAACCGCGAGCCCCCGGCTCAATGCGCGTATCGGAACGCCTTTTTCCATGGTCAGGCCGCAACTCCCGCATATCGATCGCGGATTTGGATGTTCGTCATCCATCGCAGATCGGCGACGAAGCGCCACCGCGCCGCGGCCGGATCGATCGAAAATATCGTGCCGGTCCTTGGCATAGCACCATACCCGAAGTTAGTCGGGATGAGCTGCAACGACCTCGGACACCGTCGCGAACCAGTTCCCCCGCCGCCCGGCGAGCCACGTCAGCAGCGCCTCGAACGCACCGATCCGGTAGGGCAGACCCAGGATATACGGCGTGATCTGGAGCGGCAGCATCCGGCCGCCGAAGCGGCCGGCCTCGCCCTCGATCCACTCGCACGCATCGCCGATCTGGTCGGCGTAGCTTTCGGCCGAATGCTGCTGGACGGTGATGATCTGCCGGTCTGAAAGCTCGTGGTTGAGCGGCACGTTGACGATGGGACCGGCGGGCGTCGTCATCGTGAACGGCAGCTCATCGTTCACCCAGTCGAGCATCGTCGCGACACCCTCCTCGACGAGCAGCCGCGGCGTGTTCCAGCTCTGGGAGCGCGCGATTGAGGCCCAGGCGGTGGGGCGCACGCCCGCGACGCGTTCGAGCGTGTCGAGCGTCGTCGTGATGAGTAAGCGCTCGTCGGCTTCGGCAAGGCCCGTGGCGATCGTGCCGTTCATGTCGGTGGAATGCGCCACGATCTCGTGGCCGGCGGCGACGATGTCGCGGATAACCGAGGGGTAGCGCTCGGCGATCGCGGCATTAGTCGCGACCGAGACCGTGGCGCCGACGGCCGCGAATGCGTCGAGCAGCCGGTAGAGGCCGACCCGTGTACCGTATTCGCGCGAGGTGTAGTGGCGGTAGTCGGGATAGACGGTCTGCATGTGACCGGGCGCGCGGAACGGCTTGTCCTCGGGCACGATCGGAAACCATTCGAGGCTGACGACGATCGGCACCGCGACCGTCCTGCCGCCCGGCCAGACGACGGGCGGCCGCTCGAACAGGTTGGAATAGCCGTAGAGATCGTGATCCATCCCGCGCGCGCGACGGGGGTATTGGAGATAGCCGGGATCGAGCGCCATCAGCCGGCCACCGTGTAGCGCGCGGCGTCGGCGACCGCGGCGTCGTAATCGTGCGCGAGGAAATGGTCGGCGATGTCGCCGCTCCGCGTGATCCACGCGCGTCCGTCGGCGGCGATGTGGCGCAGCACCTCCTCGAACGGGCCGATGCGGTGCGGCTGACCGATCAGATAGGCGTGCAGCGGGATGCACATCACCGTGCCCGACCGCTCGCCCTCGGCCGCGAGCCGCTCGTACTGGCGGATCAGCGTGTCGGCATAGTCCCGCGGGCTCATGTTGTAGACGAAGAAGCCATAATGGTCGTTGACCTCGA
>NZ_CAXSHM010000042.1:0-23356 GCF_964237335.1 uncultured Sphingomonas sp. | reverse complement strand
ACGCGCCGCCGCCGTGCGGGGCCGCGCCGCCGTAGGTGTCGACGATGATCTTGCGGCCCGTCACGCCCGCGTCGCCGTCCGGTCCGCCGATCTCGAACGCGCCGGTCGGGTTGATGTAGATCTGCGTCGCGTCCGAGATGTATCCGTCGGGCAGCACGTCGCGGAAGACGCCCATCACATAGTCGCGCAGGACGGCGTATTTGGCCGGATCGGGGTTCTGGCCCTTTTCCGAATAGCCGGGTGCATGCTGCGTCGACACGACGAGCGCGGTCGCACGCACCGGCTTCTCGTTTTCATATTCCAGCGTCACCTGGCTCTTGGCGTCGGGTTCCAGGAACGGCGCGGCGCCCGAGTGGCGGTCGGCGGCCATCCGCTCGAGGATCTTGTGGCTGTAGTACAGCGTGGCGGGCATCAGCCCGGGCGTCTCGTCGGTAGCATAGCCGAACATGATGCCCTGGTCGCCCGCGCCCTCGTCCTTGTTGCCGCTCTCGTCCACGCCCATCGCGATCTCGGCGGACTGGCCGTGGAGGTTGTTGTGGAACGCGAACTCCTTCCAGTGGAAGCCCGACTGTTCGTAGCCAATCTCCTTCACCGTCTGGCGCACCGCGGCCTCGATCTCGGCGAGCGCGCCGTCCGCCCATTCGCCGTTCTCGTACACGCCCTTGCAGCGGATCTCGCCCGCCAGCACGACCAGGTTGGTGGTCGTCAGCGTCTCGCAGGCGATGCGCGCATAACGGTCCTTGCCCAGGAACAGGTCGACGATCGTGTCGCTGATCTGGTCGGCGACCTTGTCGGGATGGCCTTCGGAGACCGATTCGGAGGTGAACAGGAAGCTGGAACGCATGGGGGATCCCTTCTGATGAGGGGAAAGCGCGGCCGTTTCCATGCCGTATGCCCGCCCGACCGTCTCAGGCCGGCATATAAAGCTTTCCTTATATCAGGCCGTAGCGCGACCTCCGGCGGATGGCAACCGCGAGCGCCAGCAGCGACAGGGCGACGAGGCCCGCCATGGCATTGCCGATCCGCGCGAACAGCGTCGGGGGCAGCGGCTCGGGCAGCGGCACCTCGATCGCGCCCGCGCGGCCGGCGGGGATGCTCGCCACCAGCCGGCCGTCCGCGGCGACGACGGCGGAGATGCCGGTAGGCGTCGCGCGCAGGATCGGCAGCCCTTCCTCGATCGCGCGCATCCGCGCCTGCGCCAGATGCTGCGGCGGGCCCCAGCGGCCGAACCAGGCGTCATTGGAGGGGTTGAACAGGAAACGGGGGCGATGCGCCTCGTCGACCACCTGGCCCGAGAAGACGATCTCGTAGCACAGCTGCATGCCGACCGGGCCGAAGCCGGGCAGCGCCAGCGTCCGCGGTCCCGGCCCGGGGACGAAATCGATGTCGCCGGGCACCAGCCGCGACAGCCCGATCGCGGACAGCAGCCCGCGCATCGGTAGATACTCGCCATAGGGGACGAGGTGCGCCTTGTCGTAGCGGCCGGCGATCCGACCCGACGGCGCGATCGCGAAGATCGCGTTGGTCGAGCCGGTCGGGTGATCGCGCCGCGGATCGCCGGGCGGCGGGAAGGACAATGTCGCGCCGCCCGCCAGTAGCAGGTCGCGCGGGCCCAGAAGATGCCCCAGCCGCGCGCGCATCCAGCGCGGCGAGCGGAACTCCTCCTCGCCCGTCACGCCGGTTCCGACATAATATTGCCAGGGATAGCCGTCCTCGATGAAGTCGCGCACCACGCCCTCGGGCCACAGCAGCAGGCGCGGGGGAGCATTGGGGCCGGGACCGGGGCGCCCGGACAGGCGGGTGAGCGCGGCCAGCATCGGCTCGGCGTCGAACTCCCCGCGCTGGTCCTGGCCGATGTCGGGCTGGACGATGCGGACGCGGGGGGTTGGTCGCGGGTTGCCGGCTGGTCCGAACGGCGAAGTCTGCTCGATCTGAACGTAGCTGATCGCCTGCAAGCCGCCGAACATGATCAGGATGGCGACGGCGACCACGATGCTCCACCGGCCTCGCCCCGCCAGCAGCATCAGGACGCCGGCCAGCACCACCGTCAGCCCCGACAGCGCATAGGTGCCGACCCACGCCGCCAGGTGCGCGACCGGCTGAACCGGCACCCACACGACGCCCAGCGGGTCCCACGCGTAACCGGTGAACATCGTCGCGCGCAGCCACTCGGCGACGATCCAGGCCGCGCCCGCGACCAGCGCGAACGCAAGCCCGGGCCGGGTCACGCGATCGCCCGCGGCGCGCGGGCTCGCCAGCCGCCACGCGAGCCCGGCGGCGAGCATCGGGTACACCGCGAGGTACAGCGCCAGCAGCGGCGGCGCGAGATAGCCGAGCTGCGTCGGCATCGCCTGCTGGAAATCGAACGCGTGCCCGATCCAGTTGTCGTTGACGGTGAAATGCCCCAGCCCGAACAGCCATCCGCGCGCGAGCGCCGACGGCAGCCGGTCCGCGTCGTGCACCAGCCACAACCACGCGCCCACCGCGACCAACGTCAGCGGCCACCATCCCAGCGGCGCGAACCCCAGCGCCGCGAGCGCGCCCAGCACCACGCAGGCGAGCGCGGGCCCCCCTCGGCGGGTCGGCGAGTGGGTCGCGGTCGACATGGCCCGCCTCTGCCAGCTTCCGGGCGCGCGGGACAGCGCCGCCGCAGCGGTCTGCGTCACAGCCGCGCCAGCATCGCCTCCTGAACGTCGGGCGTCAGCGCGGCGGCGGCGTCGCTGGTGAAGATGGCGGATCGCCCGATCCCGAGCTTGCCGAGCCGATAGCCGATCGCCGTGCCGAGCACGCCCAGCCCATAGATCGCGCTGCGCCGGAAGTTGATGCTCGACGCGTCGGCGAAATACAGCGTCGGGCAGGAGATCTCGCCGATGCGGAACCCGAACCAGGCGGTCTGCGCGATCATCTGGTTGTCGAACACGAAATCGTCCGAACACGCGAGCAGCGGCAGCCGCTCCAGCACCGCGCGGCTGAACGCACGGTACCCGGTGTGATATTCCGACAGTTTCTGCCCCATCAGGATGTTCTGGACGAGCGTGAGGCACCGATTTGCGATGTATTTGTAGACCGGCATGCCGCCCTTCAGAGCGCCGTTGCCCAGGATGCGCGACGCCATCACCACGTCATACTGGTCCGACGCGATCATGCTGGCCATCGCCGTCACCAGCCTCGGCGTATATTGGTAATCGGGGTGCAGCATCACGACGATGTCGGCGCCGCGTGCGAGCGCGCTGGCATAGCAGGTCTTCTGGTTGCCGCCGTAACCGCGGTTCTGCGCGTGCGCCAGCGTGTGGATGCCCAGCGACCGCGCGATCGCGCCCGTCTCGTCGCGGCTCGCGTCGTCGGTGAGGATGATGTCGTCGACGACGTCGTGCGGGATCTCCGCGATCGTGCGGCGCAGCGTGCGCGCGGCATTATAGGCGGGCAGGACCACCGTCACGCGCCGACCGTTGATCATAGCCCTTGTCGCCCTTTGTCGAACCGATGCCCGGACAGGTTGGCGATGCGTGAGGACCGGTCAAGGCAAGATCGCGCCGCGTCACGGTCCTGGTCGGACTTGCCGCGGCGTCACCCGCGCGAGCCAGGCGTTCTCGCAATAGCTTGGATCGGAGGGCTCGACCGCGAACGGCTGCGTCCGTCGCGGCGAGCATGGACGATCGTGATCGGACAGGTCGACGGTCCACTCTTTCGTCCAGGTCGCCAGCGGGTGATCGTGATCGCGGCGCCAGGCGGCGACCTCGTCCGCCCAGGCCGGACCCTGGCTCAATCCCCTGATCGGCGTCGGATAGACGATCGCGCCCCAGACCAGCGTCATCAGGCATAGCACAAGGCAGAAACGGCGGACCCGTCCACGATATTCGTCGGCGAGCGCGACCAATCCCAGGCTCAGCAGCATCAGCGGCAGGAAGTTATAGCGCTCTCCCGAGCCGACGCTGAACAACTCACGCGGATTCGCCACGATCATGCCGCCGCCGAACGACACCACCGCAAGGCCGAGGCCGGGCAGGACCAGCCAGATCGCGCCGCGGTGCCCCCGGCGCAGGGCCAGTCGGATCAGCACGCCGAAATAGGCGATCGCCGCGACGACCGCGATCCACCAGCCGACGCCGGCCGCGCTGTAGGACGTGTAGATCGCCGTCCCCAAGACATTGGCCAGCGGCGGGCCGAAGAACGGCATCACCACCAGCCGCGTGCTAAGGACCGCCGCCAGCGTCGCGGCATCGAGGAGATGACCGCGCACCGGGCTGGCGGTGAAGAACAGGAGTAACTGAACCGCCGCGCCCGTCACGAGCGCCACCGTCTGCAAGGCGCGTACGCGATCCCGATCGACCAGACAGCGCAGGACATAGAATGGCGCGAGGACGATCGCGCTCGGTCCGCATAGCGGGGCAAGGAACAGGAGCAGGCCATAGCCGATCCGCACCGACCGCGATCGGGGGACGTCCAGCGCCAGGATCAGCGCCGCGCACAGTGCCAGGTGGAACTGGATATGCAGGGCGTTGACGAACACCTCCTCCGTCATCGGACTGATCGCGAGGATCAGCAGGCTGACCCGGATGGCCCAGCGCCTGATCAGCCAATCGGCGCGACCGGTGACGATCAGCACGCCGGGAAGAAGCTGGACGAGCAGCGCGATCGTCATCGTCAGATAGGGCGCAAGCTCCAGCGGCAGGAAGCCTGCCTGAACCAGCCGCGCGTCCGCCAGCGTAGCCGCGTTGGCGCCGAGGTTGAGATAGCCGGCGAACGATCGGAACAGTGCCGCCGCCGCCGGCCGGTGCCAGGCATATGCGAAGAAGATCGTCCCCTCTTCGCCCAGGAACCGCCCCTGCAACCAGGCATGCGGCAGCCGAAGGACGATGAGCAGCGCGAACGCCGCAAGCAGCGCCAGACGCTCGCGTGCATCAGGAGCCGCGTCGACGCCCGGCGTCCTGCCGATCCGGTGCGCGGAACACTCTGCCCGGTCAGACCATGCGTGCTTAGAAAGACGGTCGAATATCGTCGTCTCCATGAAACCGGCGCCAAGCCTCCTTACGGGCCAATGCCGCCGGCGCAACCGATGGTTCGACCAGCCATGTCGCTGATGCGGGAGCGAGAGACTCGCGCTTGCCCGAGCAAACCCCTACACTCGGCCTCATGAGCCTCCGCCCCTTCCACCTCGCCTTTCCGGTCCATGATCTTGCCGCCGCGCGCGCCTTCTATACGGGCACGCTCGGATGTGCGGAGGGGCGGTCGAGCGAGCTGTGGATCGACTTCGACCTGTTCGGGCACCAGATCGTCGCGCACCTCGATCCGGCCGCCCAGGCCGTCGCGGTCGCCAACGAGGTCGACGGCCACCATGTGCCGGTGCCGCATTTCGGTGTCGTGCTCGAACCCGCCGACTGGCGCGCGCTGGCCGACCGGGTGAGCGCGGCGGGCGTCGCGTTCGGGATCGCGCCGCACACGCGCTTCGCAGGCGCGGCGGGCGAGCAGTCGACGATGTTCTTCCTCGATCCCTCCGGCAACGCGCTGGAGTTCAAGGCATTCGCCGACGATGCCATGATCTTCGCCGTCGACGGCGAAGGGGCGACGATGTCCGCCACCGACGCAACGCCCCTGGAGCACGCCGCATGAGCACGCCGATCGCCCTCGACATCCCGCACTCGCTCGGCAAGCAGGGCGTGCGCGACCGGCTAGACGCGCGCATCGGCAAGGTTGCGGACGCGGTGCCCGGCGGCGCGCTCGTCAGCCGATCATGGGACGGCGACACGCTCAATTTCTCGATCAAGGCGATGGGCCAGACGGTGGCGAGCGCGATCACGGTGTTCGAGACTCACGTCCACGCGGTCGTCGACCTGCCGATGTTCCTGCTGCCGTTTGCGAGCATGGTGAAAGGCGCGATCGAACAGGGCGCGCCCAAGCTGCTGAAGTAGCGGTCGGCAGGCTTTCACGGGGACCATACCCCTTCCGTTCGTCTCGAGCGAAGTCGAGAGACACGGGCGATCGGCCGGCAAGGTGTCTCGACGTCGCTCGACACGAACGGGGGGGGGGGCAGCTTACAGCGCCACATCGGTGTCGAACGCATACAGGTCCAACGTACCCGTGCTCGGGCCGGGATAGGCGAGGATCACCAGCGTGGTCTTCCCGCGGCGGTCATACTGGCTCGCCATCGCGCTCGGCGCCCGCGGCAGGGTGGCGAGCGGCGTCTGCGGCCGGGCCGGACCGCCCTGCACATCACCCCAAGCGTCCACCGGCACGAGCGTCACGTCCGTGCGGCCTCCGTGGCCTGCCTGGTGCGCAACGATGATCTCCGGCACGATCCGCGCGGGGTTGCTCGCCGCGACGAGGGTCCGGGCGGATGCGCCCAGCGGATTGCGGCCGGCAAGCGCCACGGCCCGACGCGCATAGGGAAGCACCAACGCGCCGCCATCGCCCGCATGCCGGCCGACGATGCCGAGATACGTGTAGGCGCCCTGCACGACGATCAGCTCGCCGCCGCCGGTGACGGTGATCCACGGGACGGCGGTGGAGGCGGCGCCGCACGCGCCAAGCGCATAGCGCGCGATCACCGGATGCGCCCCGCCGAATGCGACAAAGGTGCGCTCGCCATAAACCGTCACGAGCGATGTCGGGGCACCGGCCGCGCCTCGCGTCGCTGCGACCCCGACCGCGTGGATGCCCGCCAAAGTGCCGCCGCGCAGGTCGAACGACAGCCACTGGCCGCCGCGCGTGACGGCGAGCAGGCCATGGCGCTCGCTGAACTCCATGCCCGCGACGTCGGCCACGCGGGCGTCACCGGTCGCGATACGCAGGCCCCACCGCCGGTGCAGCCGACCTTCGATCGCCAGCGTGGCGGGCGCGAGCGGGGTGACGGTGGCGGGAACCTCGTCGAACGGCTGTACCGTCGTGGTGGTGCCGCAGGAAGCGGCAATCACTGGGGCATCGTCAGGCGGTGGTGGCGGGACCGATCCGATCGCCGGTGCGGCGAGCATCCCGGCAGCGATCAGCGATCGACAGCCCCACCGCACCTTAACGCGCCGCCACCTGCGCGGGCTTGCCGCCAGCGCTTGGGGCCGCGCTCACCCGCCACACGCGGTTGCCGACGTCGTCCGCCACCAGCAGTGCGCCCGCTCGATCGGTGATGACGCCTACCGGCCGGCCCTGCGCATGGCCGGCGGCATCGAGGAAGCCGGTCAGTACGTCGACGGGCTTGGCGCCTTTCACCGGGAAGCCGGTCGGCGCGAAGGGCACATAGACCACCTTGTAGCCCGACACGGGCTTGCGATTCCACGATCCGTGCTCGCCGACGAACGCGCCATCGGCGAACCCCGCCCCCAGCTTCGCGTCGGCCGCGAAGGTGAGGCCGAGCGCCGCGACATGCGGCCCCATCGCGTAATCCGGCCGCTTCACATATTCCTGCATCGCCGGGTTGCGGTTCGCCTCCGGGATGCGCGGATCGGGATAGCCGCCCCAATAATACCAGGGCCAGCCGAACTGATCGCCGAACTCCACCTGCGTCAGATAATCGGGCACGATGTCGGAGCCGAGCATGTCGCGCTCGTTCACCACCGTCCACAGCCCGCCGGTATGCGGCTCGTACGCCATGCCGTTGGAGTTGCGCAGCCCCGCGGCATAGATGCGCGCGGTCTTCGACTCGGGGTACACCTGCAGGATGTCGGCGCGGTATTTCTCGGCGTCGCTGCCGTTCTCGCCGACGTTGGTGGACGATCCGACCGCGACGAACAGCGTCTTGCCGTCGGGCGCGGCCAGGATGTTGCGCGCCCAGTGGTTGCCACCGCCGGGCAGCTTCACCACCAATTCGGGCTTCGCCGCGATCCGGGTCTCGCCGGGCGTGTAGGGCACGCGCACCACCGCGTCGGTGTCGCCGATATACAGCCAGCCGCCGACCAGCGCCATCCCGTAGGGCGAGTGGAGCCCGGTCAGGAAGGTCGTGCGCGTCTCCGCCACGCCGTCGCCGTTCGCGTCGCGCAACAGCGTGATCCGGTCCGCCGAGACGCTGCCCGCGCCGCCACGGTTCATCAGCCAGCCCATCACCCAGCCGGTGATCCCGCCCACGTCGCGCGGCGGCGAGTTGCTCTCCGCGACCAGCACGTCGCCGTCGGGCAGCCGGTAGAGCCAGCGCGGATGGTCGAGCCCGCTCGCGAAGGCGGCGACCTTCAGCCCGGCGGCGGGGACGGGCCTCGCGTCCCCCTGCCAGCCGACCGCCTTGGGCACGTCGACGGTGGGGATCGTCTGCTCGCGCGGCGGCGTCATGTGCGGTCGTCCGCCCTCGACCTCCGCGATCGGCACCCGCGCCGCATCGGGCCAGCCGAGATAGGCGACCACGCCCGCGATCGCGACGAGGAACAGGACGACGACGATCGGGATGTGGCGGCGCATGGTTGTAAGATAAGCGGATTGGGGCGCGCTGCCAATGCCGTCGACCGGACACGAAAAGGCCGCCGGCATCGCTGCCGACGGCCCTTCCTTTCGGTCAGCTAAGTCCGATCAGCCCTGCATCAGGTCGTAGCGGTCGGCCATCATCACCTTGGTCCAGGCGCCGATGAAGTCGCGCACGAACTTGTCGCCCGCGTCGGCGCAGGCATAGACTTCCGCGATCGCACGGAGCTGCGAGTTGTGGCCGAACACCAGGTCGGTGCGCGATGCGGTCCACCGCTCCTCGTGCGTCTCCCGGTCGGTTCCGACATATTCCTGGTCGCTCTCGTCGCTGATCTGCTTCCACGCCGTGCCCATGTCGAGCAGGTGAACGAAGAAGTCGTTGGTCAGCTGGCCCGGACGATCGGTGAACACGCCGTGCTTCGAGCCCTGCGCGTTGGCGCCGAGCACGCGCAACCCGCCGACCAGAACCGCCATCTCCCAGCCGCTGAGGTTCAGCAGCTGCGACCGGTCGATCAGCAGCTCCTCGGTCGGAACGCTGAATTGCACCGACAGATAGTTGCGGAAGCCGTCGGCCTTGGGCTCCAGCACGTCGAAGCTCGCCGTATCGGTCTGTTCCAGCGTCGCGTCGGTGCGACCGGGGGTGAAGGGCACCTCATCGTGGTAGCCGGCGGCACGGGCCGCCTGCTCGACGCCCACCGTGCCGCCGAGCACGATCAAGTCGGCGATCGACACCTTCTTGCCGGCGCCGGAGTCTTTGGCTGCCGCGCCGTCGAAGTCCGCCTTGATGCGGTCGTACACCGCCAGCACTCGGGCGAGCTGCTCGGGATCGTTGACCTTCCAATCCTTCTGCGGCGCGAAGCGGATGCGTGCGCCGTTGGCGCCGCCGCGATGGTCCGACCCGCGCCACGTCGACGCGGACGCCCAGGCGGTGGCGACCAGCTCCGCCACCGACAGCCCCGAGCCGGCGATCGTCTTCTTCAGTGCGGCGATGTCGCTCGCCTCGATCATCGCATAGTCGGCAACGGGGATCGGGTCCTGCCAGATCAGCTCCTCGGTCGGCGCTTCCGGCCCGAGCAGACGCACCTTGGGCCCCATGTCGCGGTGACACAGCTTGAACCAGGCGCGCGCCCATTGGTCCGCGAAATACGCGGGCTCGGCGCGGAACTTCTCCATGATCGCGCGGTACGACGGGTCGACCTTCAGCGCCATGTCGGCCGAGGTCATCATCGTCGGCACCTTCTTGCCGGGCGTGTGCGCGGCAGGCGCCAGCGTCTCGGCGGGATCGCCGACCGGGTGGAACTGGTGCGCGCCGGCCGGGCTCTTCGTCAGCTCATACTCGTGGTCGAGCAGCATGTCGAAATAGGTCATGTCCCAGGTGATCGGCGTCGGCGTCCATGCGCCCTCGATGCCCGAGGTGATCGTATGGTCGCCGTGGCCGCTCTCATGGCTCGACTTCCAGCCCAGGCCCTGGCTGGCGATGTCCGCGCCCTCCGGCTCCTTGCCGACGAGGCTCGGATCGCCCGCGCCATGCGCCTTGCCGAACGTATGGCCGCCGGCGGTAAGCGCCGCGGTCTCGATGTCGTTCATCCCCATGCGCGCGAACGTCTCGCGCATGTCGCGCGCCGAGCCCATCGGGTTGGGACAGCCGCCCGGGCCTTCCGGGTTCACGTAGATCAGGCCGTGCTGGATCGCCGCGAGCGGCTCCTCCAGCGCCATGCCGGCCTCCTCGTCGATGCGCGTCTGGCCGAGAAACTCCTCCTCGGAGCCCCAGTAGATGTCCTGCTCGGGCTCGAACACGTCTGCGCGGCCGCCGCCGAAGCCGAACGTGGGCCCGCCCATCGACTCGATCGCGACGTTGCCGGCCAGGATGAACAGGTCCGCCCAGCTGAGCTTGGCGCCATATTTCTGCTTGATCGGCCACAGGAGCCGGCGCGCCTTGTCGAGGTTGCCGTTATCCGGCCAGGAGTTGAGCGGCGCGAACCGCTGCTGCCCCGCGCCCGAACCGCCGCGACCGTCGCCGGTGCGGTACGTGCCCGCCGAATGCCACGCCATGCGGATCAGGAACGGGCCGTAATGGCCGTAATCAGCCGGCCACCACGACTTGCTGTCCGTCATCAGCGCGGTCAGGTCCGTCTTCACCGCGGCGTAATCGAGCTCCTTGAACGCCTTGGCATAATTGAACTCGGCCCCCATCGGGCTGGGCGACACGCCACCCTGGTGCAGGATGCCGAGCGACAGCTGCTCGGGCCAGAAGTCGCGGCTCGTCTGCCCCAGCAGCTTGCGCATGGCCAGCGGCTGCTTTCCGGGATCGTTGAGCGGGCTGCCTTGCGTGATGGCGTCCATGGGTCTTCTCCTGTCGGGCTATCGGTATTCGCCGCAGATAGCCGCCTGGCGAAGGCAAAGGAAATTGTTTAATCCGCTCGTTTTCAGCGACGCTCTCGATCAGTCGTCGGACGTACCGCGCATCATGCCTCCGCCGGCACCGCCTCCAGCGGCGGGTGCAGCCGCAGCCGCTCGACCCGGCGCGGATCGGCGTCCACTACCTCCAGCCGCCAGCCGCTGGGATGCGTCAGGCATTCGCCCGCCTCGGGCACGCGGCCCGCGAGCACACCGGCGAGCCCGGCGAGCGTGTCGACATCGTCGTCCGTCTCGCCCAGCCGCGGATCGACCAGCCGCGCGACCTCCGACAGTTCGGCGCGCCCGTCTGCCGCCCAGCCGCCGCCGTCGATCGGCACCAGCAGCGCCTCGGGCGCGTCGTCATGCTCGTCCTCGATCGATCCGGTGATCTCCTCGATCAGGTCCTCGATCGTGACGAGGCCTTCGGTGCCGCCATATTCGTCGAGCACGACCGCGAGGTGGACGCGGCTCGACCGCATGTCGGCGAGCAGATCGAGCGCGCCGCGCGCGACCGGCACGTACAGCGGCTCGCGGATCAGCGCCGACCAGTCCGCGCTCATGTCGCGCCCCATCGGTTGCTGGGCCAGCAGCACGAACACGTCTTTGATGTGGACCATGCCGATGACCTGGTCGAGGCTGCCGCGATAGACCGGCAGGCGGCTGTGCCCTGCGTCAACGAACTTGGCGACCAGCGCCTCGAACGAGGTATGTTCCTCCACCGCCACGATGTCCGCGCGCGGAACGCCAACGTCGTTCGCGTCGCGCTCGCCGAAGTGGAGCAGGTTGCGCACCATCTGCCGCTCCAGCAGAGACAGGTCGCCGATCGCATCCGGCGCGGGATCGTCCTCGTGCCGGTCGATCACGTCCTCGAGCTGACCACGCAATGTATCGTCGGCGGGCTGGCCGAAGATCAGGCCCTTGAGGCTCCGCCAGATGCCACTTTCATGGTCGTGGTGACCGCCGCTACTTCGGTCGTCTCCGGATGGGGGTGGCATGGGCCTGCGTCAGTCCTCTCGCACGAGATAGGGGTCGGCGATGCCGAGCGAGGCGAGCGCGTCGCGCTCGATCGCCTCCATCGCCTCCGCCTCGGCGTCTCCGCCATGGTCATAGCCTAGCAGGTGCAGCGTGCCGTGCACCAGCAGATGCGTGGCATGCGCCTCGACCGGGATGCCGCGCTCCGCGGCCTCCGCGACGCAGACGCCGTGCGCGAGGACAATGTCGCCCAGCAGCAGTTCGCCGTCATCGGAGTTCTCGTCGGTCACGTCGAGCAGGTCGGGCTGCACCATCGGGAACGACAGGACGTTGGTCGGCTTGTCCTTGCCGCGATACTGATGGTTCAGCGTGCAGACTTCGTCATCGGTGGTCAGCCGCACGCTGATCTCGACGAGCGCGGGGGTGGTCAGCAACCCGCCATGCGGCGTCCGCTCGATCGCGGCGCACGCGGCGCGGGTGGCGAGGGCGGGCCAGTCAATGTCGTCCGGCCACGGGTCCTCGCGGGAGAGCTCGATCTGGATCATGCGTCAGCCAAGGTCCGTGTGGACGAAATCGTCGCCCTTGTAGAGCAGCCGGGCCCCGTTGGTCCTCGCGCAGGCGTAGGCGAAACAGTCGCCCATGTTGAGCCGGGCAGGATGGCCGGATCCTTTTCCATATCGTTCATGGGCGACGATGGCCGCACTCGCCTCGCCCGCATCGATCGACACAAGGCGGATCGCAAAATCCGCGACGAACGCATCAACTTCCAGACAAGCCTCGGAAACAGAAATCTTCCGTTTGCGCGCGATCGCACGAACCGTCTCCCAAAGCGACAACGCGGAGCAGAGCCTGTCGACCACCATCCCGAAACGCCGCTCCAGATCGAACGCGTCAGGTTCGTCCGTCATTATCGCCACCATCGCAGACGCATCGAGGAAAATGGTCAATCATCCTCCTCGTCGTTCAGCGAGTCATAGAACGCCTTGTCGGCTTCTAGCCCAGTGGGCTCCCCCAGGGGATGCGCCGCCCGCCAAGCCCGTAATTGATCGTGAATATCGACGGCGCGCTCGGCGACCAATTCGCGCTTGCGGTGCAGCAACGCATCGTGAACCGCCGCCGTCTTTGTCATACCAAGCAGACCGGCCAATTCCTGGGCCAAATCGGCCGTTTCCCGGTTTTTGATATAAAGCGACGCCATCACAACCTCCGGTATATCCTTACAAATTAGAGAGGATATACACGTTCGTCAACCAATCCCCTCATACGCCTCGACGATCCGGCCGACGATCGGATGCCGGACCACATCGCCTGACGTGAACCGCGCCACCGCGATACCCTCGACCCCCTCCAGCCGGCGCACCGCGTCCGCCAGCCCGCTCGCCGGGATGCCGCCGGGCAGGTCGACCTGCTTGGGGTCGCCGCACACCACCATGCGGCTGTTCTGGCCGAAGCGGGTCAGGAACATCTTCATCTGCGCCACCGTGGTGTTCTGCGCCTCGTCGAGGATCACGAACGCGTCGGCGAGCGTCCGCCCGCGCATGAAGGCGATCGGCGCAACCTCGATCTCGCCGCTCGCGATCCGGCGCTCCACCTGCTCGGCGGGCAGGCAGTCGTACAGCGCGTCGTACAGCGGGCGCAGGTAGGGATCGACCTTCTCCTTCAGGTCGCCGGGCAGGAAGCCCAGCCGCTCGCCCGCCTCGACCGCCGGGCGCGACAGGATCAGCCGCTGCACGCTGCCGGTGATGAGCTGCGCCACCGCCTGCGCGACCGCGACATAGGTCTTGCCCGTGCCCGCCGGCCCGAGCGCGAAGATCATGTCGTTCCCCGTCAGCGCGTGCATGTAATGCGCCTGCGCCGGCGTCCTTGGCACGATCGTCTTCTTGCGCGTGCGGATCATCACGCCGGGCGCGCGCTCGCCGCCGTTGCGATCGAGGTCGGCACGCATGATTCCGTCGAGCACCGGCTCCGCGGTCATCGCGATCGACGCGTCGACCAGCCCCGAGTCGACCGCCTCGCCACGCGACACGCGCGTATACAGGTCGTTCAGCACGTCGCGCGCCATCGCGACATGCTCCGCCGATCCCTCCAGCCCCACGCGGTTGCCCCGCGCGGTGATGTAGACGCCGAGCCGGTTCTCGAGCGCGACGAGGTTCTGGTCATATTGGCCGAACAGTTGCGCCAGGAGCTGTGGCCGGTCGAACAACACCTCCGCCCGGGATCGTTCACCGGATTGGGCGGGGACTGGCTTGCGGCTCATGCGGCTCCTTCGCGTTCGACTTCGGCATGGATGTGCGTCGTCCGCGCCCGGATTGCTAGAGGCGCATCAGGCGGCGCGCCGTCCTTCACCCAGATCAAGACCGGCCATCGAGTTCGGCCCCGCGCTCACCAGCGTCACGTCCAGGAGATCGCCGGCGCCGGCGTCGGTCAGCAGGTGGACCGACTGGAGCCAGGGAGACTTGCCGAGCATCTGGCCGGGCAGCTTGCCGGCACGCTCGACCAGTACGCGGCAGGTCCGGCCGACGGTGGCTGCGTTGAACGCATGCTGGTCGCGGTTGAGACCGGCCTGGAGCCGCTGGAGCCGCTCGTCCATCACCTCGGGCGAGACTTGTCCGGCCATGTCGGCCGCCGGCGTGCCGGGGCGCGGGCTGTACTTGAAGCTGAACGCCTGCGCGTAACCGACCCGGTCGATCAGCCCGAGCGTCTCGGCGAACTCGGCCTCGGTCTCGCCGGGGAAGCCGACGATGAAGTCGCCCGACAGCGCGATGTCGGGCCGCGCCGCGCGGACGCGGTCGATCAGCCGCAGATAACCGTCGCGCGTATGATGGCGGTTCATCGCCCTCAGGACCCGGTCGCTGCCCGCCTGCACGGGCAGATGGAGGAACGGCATCAGGCTCTCGACGTCGCGGTGCGCCTCGATCAGCTCCTGCGTCATGTCGTTCGGGTGGCTGGTGGTGTAGCGGATGCGCGCGAGCCCCGGTAGCCGGTCGAGCGCGCGGATCAGGCCGCCCAGGCCCTGCGGTCGGCCGGTCTCGTCCTCGCCCGCCCAGGCGTTGACGTTCTGGCCCAGCAGCGTGATCTCCTTCGCGCCCGCGTCCACCAGCGCTCGCGCCTCGTCGACGATCGCCGTCCATGGCCGGCTGATCTCCGCGCCGCGCGTATAGGGGACGACGCAATAGGTGCAGAACTTGTCGCACCCTTCCTGCACCGTCAGGAAAGCGGACGGGTTGGCGCGGCGGCGGCGGGCGGGGAGCGCGCCGAACTTGGCGAGCGCGGGGAGCTCAGTGTCGAGCGCCGGGTGCCCGGCCGCGGCATCGGCGACCAGCACGGGCAGGCGGTGATAGCTTTGCGGGCCGACGACGACATCCACCTTCGCGCGCGCGACGATCTCCGCGCCTTCCGCCTGCGCGACGCAGCCGGCGACCGCGATCATCGGCGCCTCGCGGCCTGTGACGCGGGCATCCTTGCGCAGCCGGCCGATGTCCGAATAGACCTTCTCCGTCGCCTTCTCGCGGATGTGGCAGGTGTTGAGGACGACGAGGTCCGCCTCGCCCGCCTCCACCGGCGACAGGCCCTGCGCGGCCATCAGCTCCGCCATCCGCTCGCCGTCATAGACGTTCATCTGGCAGCCGAAGGATTTGACGGCGAAGGTCTTAGGCGTGGGCTTCATGGCCGGCGCATAGCGCATCCGGACGCAGGCGGGGAGGGGTCAGCCCTCCATCAGCCGCCGCGCCTCGGCGGCGATGACCTTGCGGCCCATGCCGGCGGGATCGAACGCCGGCAGGAAGCGCAACGTCGCGACGAAGCTGCCCCGGCGACGCAAGACGCGCCGCGCGTGGTCGACGCCATGCTCGCCGCCCGTCCACGTCAGGTCGGCGCTGGCAGCGCCATAGTCGATCCGGACCGGCTGGACCGACACCCCCGCCGGCGGCGGATCGAGCGCGGCGAGCATCCCTGCCTTGAACGGCAGCAGCGCCACCCCGTCGCCCGTCGTGCCTTCGGGGAACACCGTCACCGGGCGGCCGGTGGCCAGCGCGTCGCGCAACCGTGCGACCTGTCCGGCGATGCCCATCCGGTCCGCACGGTCGATGAAGATCGTGTCGTTGAGCCTGCACAGCCAGCCGATCAGCGGGCTGCCCGCCAGCTCCGCCTTTGCGACGAAGGCGCTGCCGGTCGCGCCGGCGATCAGCAGGATGTCGATCCAGCTGAGATGGTTGGACACGAACACCACATGGTCGGTGAGCGGCGTGCCGACCACCCGCGCGCGCGCGCCGACGATCCGCGCGACCAGACCCAGGAACCGCCGCGGCCAGGGCGACCGAGCGCCGCACAGCCGCCACAGATAATGGAGCGGCACGCAGACGATCAGCAACGCCGCCAACGCCGCCAGCCGGCCGATGATGCGCAGTCGCCCTGCCAACGTCACCGGTGGTGAAGCCGTCGGTAGGGCGGCGGTACCGACGGCGCCGGCCTGGGGCGGGATCGGCGCGGCCGGCAGCGCGATCAGTCCTTGCGCGCCAGGCTGACGCCGTAGAGCTCCATCCGGTGGTCCACCAGCCGGAAGCCCAGCCGCTCGGCGATCGCCTTCTGCAGCAGTTCCAGCTCGGGATCGACGAACTCGATCACGCGACCGGTCTCGACGTCGATCAGGTGATCGTGGTGCGCCTCGGGCGCGGGCTCGTAGCGGGCGCGGCCGTCGCCGAAATCGTGCCGGTCGAGGATGCCCGCCTCCTCGAACAGCCGCACGGTGCGATAGACGGTGGCGATGGAGATGCCGCGGTCGATCGCGGAGGCGCGCTCGTACACCTTCTCGACGTCGGGATGGTCCTCCGCCTCCGACAGCACGCGCGCGATGATGCGGCGCTGCTCGGTGATCCGCAGCCCCTTTTCGTTGCACAGCGCTTCCAGGTCGATCTTGCGGGCCATATCCTCGATGCGTCCAGGCAGTGGGCGATGGTGTACCGGGGCGGCGGCGTCGGTGAAAGCGAAACCGACTCGCAAGAACCAGGCGCCGCCGGGCCGCCGGCGCGGGATCAGCGAACCACGGCGCGGCGCAGCGTGTGCGCGTCGAAGGCGCTCCCGTCGCGACCGCGGTAATAGCTGCGTCGCTCGCCCACCTTCTCGAACCCTGCCGCCCGATAGAGCGCCACCGCGTCGTTGTTCGACCGAACCTCGAGGTGCAGCGTCGCCAGGTCGCGCGCGCGGCAGGCGTCCAGCGTCGCGCGCAGCAGCGCGGTGCCGACGCCGCGTCGGCGGGCGGCAGGATGCGTGGCGAGCAGCAGCAGCTCGCCCTCGTCCACCACGCTGCGCGCCAGCGTGAAGCCGGCGGGCGCGCCGTCTAGCTCCGCGAGCGTCAGCCAGACGCCCGGCAGGCCGAGCACGCCCAGGCACTGGTTGCGCGTCCACGCCTCACCCCAGCGCGGGTCGAACGCGGCGGCCATCAGCGCCTCCACCACCGGAATGTCGGCCGCCGAACCGGTGCGCAGATCGATCGCGGCTGCCGGCTTGGCCGCCAAGGTTGCGGAGGACTCGCTCATCGCGGCAGCTGCGGCTTGGCGTCGGGTGCGCGGCCGTAGAGCGGACGCGGCGGCAGGCTGCGCAGCGCGAGCGGCAACCGCAGCGCGTCGACCGCCTCGGGCAGCGCGCCGCCCGGCGCCGAGCGCGGATCGTCGGACTGCAGCCAGCGCAGCCCGTCACCCATGGCGCTCAGTCCCTCCACCGCTCGCCGCGCGAGCTCGGGCGGGAGCGAGGCGAGGTCGCTGTCGGCGCGGAGCGGATCGGGCAGGAAGCGCTGCATGAAGACCTCGCCATGCCCGCCCTCCAGCACGACCGCAAGCGGCGGCGCGAGCGTGGCGTCACGAGCGAACGCCGCCGCCGCGACGCACGCCAGCGACGAATAGCCGCCGACGCTCGCACCCCAGCCGAGCGCCAACCCGCGCGCCGCGGCGATGCCGACGCGGATGCCGGTGAAGCTGCCCGGTCCCACGTCGACCAGGATGTGATCCGCCCGCCCGCCGCCAGGCAGCGTGGCGATCATCGGCACCAGCCGCTCGGCATGGCCGCGCCCGACCCGTTCGCCGGTGGCGGCGATCAGCAGCTCGCCGTCGAACAGCGCGACCGTGCAGGCGGCCGTCGCGGTGTCGATCGCCAGTGTCAGCATAAGAACGTCAGCATCGATGCGTCGATATCAGGACGTCAGGCGATGCGGTTGAACTTCTCGAACGCGGGGCGCGGCGAGCGGGCGTAGACGCTGGCCGGATCGCCATGGCCCATCGTCGCGAGGAAGTTGACGCGCACGCCCGGCTGGTCGGCGAAGAACGCCTTGTCCACCGCGCCGCCGTCGAAGCCCGACATCGCGCCCGTGTCCAATCCCAGCATCCGCGCCGCGAGGATCAGATAGGCGCCCTGCAACGTCGAGTTGCGGAAGGCGGACACCTCGCGCAGCTCGGAGTTGCCGTCGAACCACGCCTTGGCATCGGTGTGCGGGAACAGTTCGGGCAGATGTTCGTGGAAATTAGTGTCCATGCCGACGATCACCGTCACCGGTGCGGCGAGGATCTTCGGCCCGTTGGTGCCTGACGCGCAGGCGGCGAGCCTGGCCTTCGCCTCCGCGCTGGTGCACCAGACGAGGCGGGCGGGAAGCTGGTTGACCGACGTCGGCCCCCATTTCATCAACTCCCAGACGGCGTGGAGGTCAGCCTCGCTGACCGGCCGGTCGAGATAGCCGTTGTAGCTGCGCCCTTCGCGGAACACCGCATCGAGGGTCGCGTCGTCGAGCCTGGCGCTCATCGGTGGTATGCTCCTGGGATCGGGTGGTGTGAGATCAGACCGCGCGGACCTCGGTGACCTCGGGCACGTAGTAGCGCAGAAGCTGCTCGATGCCGTTCTTCAGGGTCGCGCTGGACGAGGGGCAGCCGGCGCAAGCGCCCTGCATCTGGAGGAACACCTTGCCCTTGTCGAAGCCCCGATAGACGATGTCGCCGCCGTCGTTCGCCACTGCCGGGCGCACGCGCGTCTCGATGATGTCCTTGATCTGGTCGACGATGTCGGCATCCTCCGGATGTTCCGGAAAGGCCGCGTCGGCGGCGGGGACGACGATCCCGCCTGCGGGGCCGGGACGGAACAGCGGCATCGCGGCCGAGAAATGGTCGATCAGCACGGAGAGCACGCCGGGCTTCAGCTCGCGCCAGTCGGTACCGGCGGCGGCGGTGACCGACACGAAGTCCCGCCCGAAGAACACGCCCGTCACGTCGCCCAGCCCAAACAGCGCATCGGCGAGCGGTGACGCCTCCGCCTCCTCCGGCGTCGCGAAGTCGCGCGTGCCGACCTCCATGACGGCGCGTCCCGGCATGAACTTGAGCGTCGCGGGGTTGGGCGTGGTCTCGGTCTCGATCAGCATGGCGTGCATGTGGCCCGAGGCGGGGGCGGGTGCAAGCGGGTCAGATGGCTGTTCCCAAGCAGAGCCTCGCCAGATCGACGACGAGGCGCTCAGTAATCGAGCTGCTTCACCGCCGAGTTCCAGCTCATGATGTTGTCGCGCGCTTCCTGCACGAACGCGGAGCGGCGGACGAAGCCGAGGAACGTATCAGCGAACCATTTGCCGGGGTTGCGCAGCGGCCGCTCGAACTGGATCAGCAGCACCACGCGGGTGCCCGCCGTGTCGTTCCACACCTCGTGCTGATAGGTGTCGTCGAACACGAGCGTCTCGCCCTCCGCCCAGCGGACGATGCGGTCGTCGACGCGCATCCGGACGTCGCCGTCGCGCGGCACGATGAGGCCGAGGTGACAGGTGATCAGCCCCTTGGTCACGCCGCGATGGTCGGGGATATGCGTGCCGGGCGCTAGGATCGAGAAGAACGCGCTGTTAAGGCCCGGGATCTGCGCGACGACCTTCGCCGTCTCCGGACAGCGCGCGAGGTTCTCGTCGATCGGGTAGCTGTAGCCCCACAGGAAGAACGAGCGCCACATGTTGACCTGCGCGATCGAGCGATGGTCGGGCGAGATCGTCGCGAGACTGGGCGCGGCCTCGCCCACCAGCGCGACCTTGATCGCCTCGTCGCGGATCGCCTGCCAATTGTCGCGCAGCACCTGCGTCCAGGCGAAGTCGCGCACGTCGAGCACGGGGTCGTTGGGGACCAGCGAGGATGAGGCGATCAGCCGGTCGAACATCCCGCGCAGGTGCTTGCCGACCTTGATGATGACCGGCCGCCCCTTCTCCGCCTTCATCGCCGCGCCGGGCGCGGGTGCGCCCGAGATCACGTTGATGTCGGGAACGCGGATGCCGGCCTCCTCGGCGCCCATGCCCGATTCCGGCCATAAAGCCGGGGTCGCGACGCGATGGGGGGTGTGCTGCTGGGAGGTCTGGACGTCCACTCTCGTGCCCTCTTTGGTCATAGGCCGTGGCGTCGGGCGACCGCGTCGACGGCCGCCCGGCTGGTAAGATCGAACGACCCGCTACGAGCAATCGGGGGCGAAATCATGGCGGAAAATCATGACGAAGACGACAGGTATCGCGCGGGCCGGGTTTTATGCAACCGTCGGCCGTCTGCGTTCTGGCGGCGTTCAGCCGGTGCGGGTACGAAGGCGGCCATGATCCCGCTTCCGCGCGCGTCCCGCGCCTCGCTGCTTGCCCTCCTCCTCGCCGGTGCGAGCGCACCCGTCCTCGCCCGCTCCGCCGCGCCGCCCGCCGCGCCGCCTGTCGTTTCGGCGGCGGCGGTGGGTGGCCCGGTGGACCCGGCCACCGTCGCGGTCGACACGTCGCCCTGGCTCTACAAGGGCAGCGACATCACCCAGGACAAGGAGTGGCGTTTCGGCCGTCTGCCCAACGGCTTGCGTTACGCCGTCCGCAAGAACGGCGTGCCGCCGGGCCAGGTCGCGATACGCGTCCGCATCGACGCGGGATCGTTGAACGAGACGGATAGCGAGCGCGGCTTCGCGCATTTCATCGAGCATCTGTCGTTCCGCGGCAGCGAATACGTGCCCGACGGCGAGGCGAAGCGGACGTGGCAGCGGTTCGGCGCGACCTTCGGCACCGACCAGAACGCGCAGACGACGCCGACGCAGACCGTCTATCATCTCGATCTGCCCGGCGCGACCGAGGCGAGCCTCGATGAATCGCTCAAGATCATGTCGGGCATGATGGAGAAGCCCAACATCGTCCCCGCCGCGCTCGACGCCGAACGGCCGGTGGTGCTCGCCGAGCAGCGCGAGCAGCCGGGGCCGCAGGTTCGGATGGGTGACGCGGTGCGCGCGACGCTGTTCGCGGGCCAGCCGCTGGCGGACCGCTCGCCGATCGGCAACATCAAGACGCTGGAGGCGGCGACCGCGCCCGCGGTGCTGGCGTTCCACGATCGCTGGTACCGGCCCGAGAACGCGGTGGTGATCGTCGTCGGCGACATGGACGCTGACGTGCTCGCACGGCTCGTCACCAAGAACTTCGCGAGCTGGCACGGGGTCGGCCCGGTGCCGCCCACGCCCGATTTCGGGCGGCCCCGTCCCGGCCAGCCGACGACCGCGACGACTGTCGAGGCTTCGGTTCCCGAGATCGTGACGACTGCGGTGCTGCGCCCGTGGCATTTCAACAACGACACGGTGATCTTCAACCAGAAGCGGCTGGTGGACATGATCGCGACGCAGGTGATCGATCGCCGGCTGGAGACGCGCGCGCGCGCCGGCGGCAGCTTCCTCCAGGCGTCCGTCAGCCTCGACGACGTGTCGCGCTCGGCCAACATCACCTCGGTCAACATCGTGCCGCTGGGTGACGATTGGGAACAGGCGCTGAAGGACGTTCGCGGCGTGATCGCGGACGCGATGAAGCGGCCGCCGAGCCAGGCGGAGATCGACCAGGAACTCGCCGGTTACGATTCGGGCATGAAGACGCAGGCGGATACCGCGCCGGTGCAGATGGGCACGCATCTGGCCGACGACATGGTGCAGGCGCTCGACATCCGCGAGACGATGACCAGCCCGCAGTCGAGCTACGACGTATTCCTCGGCGCCCGCAAGAAGGGCATGTTCACGCCGGCGGCGATCCTCGCGTCCACGCGGCGGATCTTCCGCGGCGATGCGACCCGCGCGCTCGTGAATCTCCATGCTCCCGATCCCACCGCCGCGCCCCGGCTCGCCGCCGCGCTGAAGGCCGGCGCCTCGGGCGATCCCGGCGCGCGCACGACGCAAGGAACGGTGAGTTTCGCGGCCCTGCCCCCGCTCGGAACGCCGGGCACCGTCACGGCCACGACGCCGCTGCCGGGGCTCGAGATGGAGACGGTCACCTATTCCAATGGCGTCAGGGCGCTGCTGTTCCCCAATGCGGGCGAGACGGGCCGCGTCTACGTGCGCGTGCGGTGGGGCGGGGGACAGAACCAGCTGCCGGCCGATCGCGCCTCGCCCGCCTGGGCCGGCGAGCTGGCGCTCGTCGCCGGCGGGGTCGGCACGCTGAAGCAGGGGGACCTCGACGCGCTGACGGCCGGGCGGCAGATCGCGCTCGACTTCGACATCGGCGACGACGCCTTCACGCTGGGTGCGACGACTACGCCCGCGGACCTGTCGGACGAGTTGACGCTGATGGCGGACAAGCTCGCCGCGCCCGGCTGGGACCCGGCGCCGCTGCTGCGCGCCAAGGGCGTGGTCCAGGCAGGCTACGCCGGGTTCGACGCCTCGCCCGACGGGGTGCTGTCGCGCGACCTCGACGGGCTGCTCCACGACGGCGACCCGCGCTGGGCGACGCCGGACCCCAGCACGGTGCGGGCGACGACGCCCGACGATTTCCGCAAATTGTGGGAGCCAATCCTGAAGTCAGGCCCCATCGAGGTCTCCGTGTTCGGCGACGTGACGGCGGACGCGGCGATCAAGGCGGTGGGCGCGACGTTCGGCGCCTTGCCGGCGCGTGACGCCGCGCTGCCTCCCGCGCCGCCCGTGCGCTTCCCCGCGCATGTGATGACGCCGGTGGTGCGCACGCATGCCGGCAACGCGAACCAGGCGGCGGCGGTCATCGCCTGGCCGACGGGCGGCGGCTCGGCGGGCATCGCCGAGAGCCGGCGGCTCGACGTGCTGGCGCAGGTGTTCTCCGACCGGTTGTTCGAGCGGCTGCGCCAGGCGGCGGGCGCGAGCTACAGCCCGAACGTGTCGAGCAGCTGGCCGATCGGGCTGTCGTCGGGCGGGCGCATGGTGGCGATCGGTCAGGTCACGCCCGACAAGGTGGACTTCTTCTTCCAGACCGCGCGCGCGATCGCGGCCGAGCTGGTGGCGAAACCGATCGAGGCGGACGAGTTCAAGCGCATCATGGGATCGATGGCGCAGTCGCTGGCGCGCGCCTCGACGTCCAACCAGTTCTGGATGCGGCTGATGGCAGGCGCCGCCTACGACCCCGCCCGCGCGACCGCGACCGCGAACCTCGGCCGCGATTTTGGCAGCATCACCCCCGAGCAACTGCAACAGGTCGCGGCGAAATATCTGCGGCCCGAGCGTGACTGGACGATGGAGGTGCTGCCCAAGGATGTGGCGGCCAAGACGGGGGCAGGGACGGTGGCGAAGGGCGGGTAGGGGCGGTGTTCGCCCACAGCACGAAGCCGCTGCGCGGCATTGGTGTTGGCGGTGATGTAGCGCGCCTGCGCTG
>NZ_CAXSHM010000041.1:0-23549 GCF_964237335.1 uncultured Sphingomonas sp. | reverse complement strand
CTACGCCCCCGCGCAGATCGTCCGCGACGCGCGCGACCATGGCGTGGAGGTGATGCCGGTATGCGTGATCGAGAGCGGGTGGGACACGATGCTGGTGGGCGCCACGCCACCGTCCATTCCTTCGTCACCCCGGCCGCAGAGTCGGGGTGACGCTTCTTCCCCCTCACAAAAAGGCAGCGTCACCCCGGGTCGAGCCCGGGGTGACGAAGAAGTGGCGAGGAGACCCCTGCTCCCCTTGCGCCTCGGTCTGCGCGTCGTCGCCGGGCTTCCCGAGCTGCACGCCGCGCGGATCATGGCGGCGCGTGGCCTGGTGCCGTTCGCCTCGGTGGAGGACCTGTGGCGCCGCTCGGGCGTGCCGCTCGCCAGCCTGGAGGCGCTGGCGCGCGCCGACGCGTTCGCCGGCATGGGGCTCGACCGGCGGCAGGCGCTGTGGGCGATCCGTGGGCTGGGTGAGAAACCGTTGCCGCTGCTCGCGCTGGCCGAACGGCATGAGCCGCCGGTGTCGCTCGTCCCCCTGTCGGCCGGACGCGAGGTGGTGGAGGATTACCGCGCCACGCAGCTCACGCTGCGCGAGCACCCGCTGTTCTTCCTGCGCGGCGAGCTCGCCGCCGAGCGGATCGTGCGATGCGCCGAGGTGACGCGGCTCGACGGCAAGCGCATCGAGGTCGCGGGCATCATCCTCGTCCGCCAGAAGCCGGGCAGCGCCAAGGGCGTGCTGTTCATCACGATCGAGGACGAGAGCGGCATTGCCAACATCATCCTGTGGCCCGACCGGTTCGAGAAGCAGCGCACCGCCGTCATGTCGTCGGCGATGATCTCCGTCGTCGGCCGCGTACAGAAGGAGGGCGAGGTGGCGCATGTGATCGCCGACCGGATCGTCGACCGCACCCCAATGCTGCGCCGGGTGGGCGAGATCAACCTGCCGCGGATGACGAGCCCCGGCGACGGCGCGACGCATCCCGGCTCACCCGATCGCGGCGACGCGGGGTGGCAACCCAAGGGCCGGCGCGATTACCACCCGCCGTTCCGCAACGGGTGCGATCCGGAGGAGGCGCTGCGCCAGCGGACGCATGATTTCCGGTGATCCGCTTCGTACCAGCTCCCGTCACCCCGGGCTTGACCCGGCGTCCCGCTAACCTTGTCATTTGGAGGCAGGAGAAGAAGCGGGACCTCGGATCAAGTCCGGGGTGACGGCGACTTCAAGGCAGCGACGATCAGCCGCTTCGCCTCTGCCCAGGCGACCGTCTCCGGCGCGATCAGTTCGACATGGCCGGTGGCCGGCACGCGATGCAGCGCGACCCGATCGCCCGCCGCCCGCGCCTTGGCGACATAGCCGGTGCCAAGCCGCATCGGTATGATCGTGTCGTCCTCGCCGTTCACAAGGTCCTGAGGCACGCCGAGCGGCAGCAGGCGAGGGACGGACGTGTCGGCATAGACGTCCGGGTGCGACGGCGTGGCCTTGCCGACGAGCTGACCGACCACCGCAGTCCCGCACCCATTGTCCTTGGCGGCGGCAGTCGCCTCCAGGTCGGGCAGCCCGCCCAAGCTGACGACATGCGCGATCCGCAACGGATGCTCGACGTGCAGGGGACTCGCCGCCGGCAGCCGCCCTCGCCCGACCAGCCACAGCGCCAGATGCCCGCCCGCCGAGTGACCCACCGCGACGACACGCGTGATGTCGAGCCCGTACTGCCCCGCCTTCGCGCCCAGCAGGTCCGCCGCCGCTCCCGCGTCCGCGAACGTGCCCGGATAGCCGCCACCTGGCCGGTCGACGCCGCGATAGTCGATGTTCCACACCGCGATGCCGGACCGGCGCAGGTCGGCGGCGATCCAGTCCATCAGCGTCCGGTCCGCGACCGATGTCGTCCAGCAGCCGCCGTGGACCATCAGCACGACCGGGAACGGCCCCTTCCCCGCCGGTCGCCACAGATCGACGCGCTGGTACGGATCGGTGCCGTAGTTCAACGTCGCGTCGGCGTGCGGACGCGCGCGAGCGGTCAGGTCGGGCCAGGTCAGCAGACGCGGCGCATCGGCATGAAGAGTGGTCGCACTCACGATCGCGGCGGAGGCGACCAGCGCAAAGCGGATTAGGCGAACCATGCCGCGCATCCTGCCCGCCGGACCGTGCGAACGCCAGCACCATGCTCGATGCTCGATGCTCGATGCTCGACACCCGTCGCCTGCTCGGCCAGAGCCGGCCGTCATGACCCGCTTCGCCTTTTCGATCCACGCCACCTGCGGACCTGCGCGCACCGGTGCGATCGAGATGGAGCGCGGCACGATCCGCACTCCCGCCTTCATGCCCGTCGGCACCGCCGGCACCGTCAAGGCGCTGCGCCCGGCGGAGGTTGCCGCGTCGGGGGCCGACATCATCCTCGGCAACACCTATCACCTGATGCTCCGCCCGGGCGCGGAACGGGTCGCGCGATTGGGGGGCCTGCACGCCTTCATGGGATGGGATCGGCCGATCCTGACCGACAGCGGCGGCTATCAGGTGATGAGCCTGTCGGACCTCACCAAACGTTCGGAAGAGGGCGTCTCGTTCAAGTCGCACCTCGACGGCAGCCGCCACCTGCTATCGCCGGAGCGGTCGATCGAGATCCAGCGCCTGCTGGGCAGCAACATCGTCATGGCGTTCGACGAACTGGTACCGACCACCTCGACGCGCGAGGTGCAGGCGGCGGCGATGGAGCGGTCGATGCGCTGGGCCAGGCGCAGCCGCGCCGCATTCGAGGGCGGCGGCGCGCATGCGGAGCATAACGCGATCTTCGGTATCCAGCAGGGCGCGCTCGACGAGAGCCTCCGCCACGCATCCGCCGGCGCGCTGATCGATATCGGCTTCGACGGTTATGCGATCGGCGGGCTGGCCGTCGGCGAGGGACAAGAGGCGATGTTCGCCTGCCTCGACTATGCGCCGGGCCAGCTCCCCGCCGATCGACCCCGTTACCTGATGGGGGTCGGCAAGCCCGACGACATCGTCGGCGCCGTCGAGCGGGGCGTCGACATGTTCGACTGCGTGATGCCCACCCGCTCGGGCCGGACGGGGCAGGCGTTCACGCGGGAAGGCCCGCTCAACCTGCGCAATGCGCGGCACGCGGAGGACACCGGCCCGCTCGATCCCTCCTGCCCCTGCCCAGTCTGCGCGGTCGCAGTCGCCGGCGGCGGGAGCCGGGCATACCTCCATCACCTCGTCCGCTCGCAGGAGATCCTCGGCGCGATGCTGATGACGCAGCACAATGTCTGGTTCTACGAGACGCTGATGGCCGACCTACGCGCGGCGATCGTGGAGGGGCGGCTCACGGTATTCGCCAACGACTTCCGCGCGCGCTACACCCGGCCGACATAGGAGAGAATGATGGCCGACAACGAGATCGTCACCACCGCCCGCGATGCCGCGGAGAAGGCGAAGGCCGCCGCCGCTTCGATCGACGCGGCCCGCGCGCGACGCTGGCAGCTCGGCCGGATCGGGTTGGGCGTCGGCATCGGCTCGGCCGCGATCGCGGCGGCGGTGCTGTACGCACGGAGCGGCGGGGAAGACGCTTAAGCCTAGACCCGGCGGCAGCGCCGGGCACCCTGGTCGCGGACCATTGCCGGAACGGAACGGGCCATGCACAAGCTGCGCCCGTCCTGTCTTCCCGAGGTTCCCATGCGCCCCTTTCGTACTGCCCTGCTTGCCGCCGCGCTGACGACGCCGACGCTCGCCGTCGCACAGTCCCGCCCGCCCCTGGCCCAAGCCGCAGTGCAGCCGATCGCCTTCACGCAGCGCACGCTGCCCAATGGCCTGCGCGTGTACGCGATCCGCGACACGAACACGTCCAACGTCTCGGTCCAGGTCTGGTACGACGTCGGCGGCAAGGACGATCCCGCCGGCCGCTCGGGCTTTGCGCACCTGTTCGAGCATCTAATGTTCAAGGCGACGCGCAACCTCGACGCGGAACAGTTCGACAAGTTGACCGAGGCGGTGGGCGGCAACAACAACGCGTCCACCAACGACGACTACACCGAATATCACGAGGTCGTGCCCGCCAACCACCTGCAGCGGCTGCTGTTCGCGGAGGCCGACCGGATGAGCGGGCTGGTGGTGGACCAGGCGAACTTCGCCTCCGAGCGCGCCGTGGTGGAGGAGGAGTATCGCACCCGCATCCTCGCCCAGCCCTATGGCAAGCTGTACGGCACCTACCTGCCCGCGCTGTCCTACCAGCGGCACCCCTATGCGCGCGGGGTGATCGGCAGTATCGCGGACCTCGACGCCGCGACGCTGGACGACGTGCGCGCCTTCCACGCGACCTATTACCGCCCCGACAACGCCGTGCTGGTGGTCGCAGGCAATTTCGATCCCGCGCAGCTCGAGGCGTGGATCGACCGGTATTTCGCACCAATCGCGCGTTCCTCCGCGCCGATCCCTCGCGTCCATGTCGACGAGCCGGCACGCACCGCCCCCGTCAGCCGCACGACTTACGAGCCCAACACGCCGCTGCCCGCGGTGATGCTGAGCTATCCGATCCCGCCGGACCGTAGCCCCGACACGCCCGTGCTGGAGGTGCTGAGCGCCGTGCTGGCGACCGGCGACAGTTCGCGGCTCCACGAGACGCTCGTCTATCGCGACAGCCTGGCGCAGGACGTCAGCGCGACCGTCGACTCGCGGCAGGACGCAGGACTGTTCGAGGTGTTCGCGGTCCTCGCCGGCGGCAAGACCGCCGCCGCGGGCGAAGCGGCGCTCCGGCGCGAGATCGCGCGGCTGCGGGATCGGCCGATCAGCGCGGCCGAACTGGCGGTGGCGAAGAACCAGTTGCTCACGGCCGCGATCCGTGGCCGCGAGACGGCGGAGGGCAAGGCGCGGACGCTGGCGTCGTCGGTCATCATCGACGGCGATCCCAGCACGTCGGATCGCCAGCTCGCCGCCATCGCCGCGATCACGCCGGCGGATGTCCGGCAGGCGGCGCGCCGCTACCTCGCGGACGCGTCGTCGGCGACGATCCGTTACCTGCCCGCCGACGCGAAGCCCGCCGGTACTGCCAGCGACCCCATCGCGATCGCCTCGACGGTGCAGGTCGCGCCGCTCGCCCCGCCCGCGAACCTGGCCGTGACGACGCAGGCGCCGGCCGACCAGCGCGCGGCGCTTCCCCCCATCGGGGCGACGATCTCGCCCAAGGTGCCGTTGCCGACCGAGATGCGGCTCGCGAACGGCATGCGGCTGGTGGTCGTCGAGCGGCACGACCTGCCGCTGGTCACCGCCGCGCTGGTCGCGGTCGGCGGCGGTGTGCTCGATCCGATCGGCAAGGCCGGCACCGCGAGCCTCGCGACAGACCTGCTCACCAAGGGCACCGCGACCCGATCGGCGACGCAGATCGCGCTGGATGCGGAGACGCTGGGGAGCTCGATCGACACCGGCATCGATCGCGACGGCGCCACCCTATCGATGACGGTGAAGTCCGACCAGATCGCGCCCGCGCTCGGGATAATCGCCGATGTGGCGCAACATCCCGCGTTCGCGCCGACGGAGCTGGATCGCGCTCGGGCGCAGGCGATCGACGGCGTAGCTGCCTCGCTGAAGAGTCCGGGGCCGCTTGCGCGCCTGGCGGTCCGACGCGCCGTTTTCGGCGACGGCAATTATGGCGAGGCGTTAAGCGGCACGCCTGTGTCGCTCAAGACGATCACGCGGGACGACGTCGCGGCCAGCTATGCGCAGACCTGGAGGCCGGAACGCACCGCGCTGGTGATGGTCGGCGACGTGACGCCGGATGCCGTGCGCGCCCAGGCGGAGCGGGCGTTCGGCGCCTGGAGTCCCGCCTCGAAGACGACCCTCGTTCGGTCGATGCCTGTCTCTACGAGCTACCCCGCGCCTCGCGTGATCGTGATTGACCTGCCCGACGCGGGCCAGGCGGCGGTCGCCGTCGGCCGGCCCGCGATCGCACGGCGGGACCCCGGCTATGAGCCCGCCGAAGTCGCCAACGCAGTGCTGGGCGGCGGCTATTCGGCGCGATTGAACGAGGAGATCCGGATCAAGCGCGGCCTGTCCTATGGCGCCGGCAGCCAGTTGGCGGCGGGGCGCGACGGCGGCGCGCTGGCGGCGCTGGTGCAGACCAAGAACCCATCTGCGCCCGAGGTTGTAGGCCTCATCACCGGCGAGATGCGCCGGCTCGGCACGGGGCCTGGCCCCGCGCCGGACGAGCTCGATGCCCGCAAGGCGACGCTGATCGGAGACTTCGGCCGCGAGACCGAGACGACAGCGGGCATCGCCGGGCTGGTCGGCGGCTATGTCCTGCGGGGCGTGCCGCTTGCCGAGCTGCAGCGCTATGCCGCGTCCGTCCAGGCGGTGCCGGCCACGGCCGTGGTCGCGGCGGCGAAGCGCGTCGTCGATCCGGCGCTCGCGACCGTCGTCGTGGTCGGCGACGCCCAGCAGTTCGCGGACGCGCTACGCAAGATCTATCCTACGCTGGAGGTGATCCCGGCCACGGCCCTGAACCTCGAAACGGGTACGCTCCGCTAGACTAATCCTGCCTTAACCCCAATCCGTACCGGAGTGGTACAGGGCGAAATCGCAGGCAGCGGATGCGGGCGGCATCGGTTATGCGCGCGCTGATCGGGAGACGCGTGTGGCGGTGTGGCAAGTGGCGGGGCGGCTGAGGAACGGCGCGTTGGCGCTGGTCCTGCTCGCCTGCCTTGCGTGGGTGCATCCCGCATGGCGAGCGATTCGCGACCATCGCGAGGGCCTTTCGACTGAGATGACGCAACCATCGGGGTTCGAGGCGCAGGATCACTTTCCCGGCGCCGCGCTGGCCTATGCCGCCGATCCCGTCGCTCCGCTTTCGTCGGCCAGGCTCGAACTCGCCGCCCCCGCGCCCGGGTCGACGGGCACGGTCGCACCGCCGCCCGAGCCGGTCGGCAGCGGCATGGCGTCGGTCGATCCGGCGACCACCGTCGTCGCGGCGCGGCCGTTCCTGCTGGGCCATGCCGGCGCGCTGGACCGTGGGCGGGCGTTGGAATGCCTGACCGCCGCGATCTATTACGAAGCCGGCAACCAGAGCGACGACGGCGAGCGAGCGGTGGCGCAGGTGGTGCTGAACCGCGTCCGCCACCCGGCCTTTCCCGCCACCGTCTGCGGCGTGGTCTACCAGGGGTCGGAGCACGCCGGCTGCCAGTTCAGCTTCGCCTGCGACGGCTCGATGGCGCGGGCGAGGTCGCGCGACGGCTGGGTGCGTGCGTTGCGGATCGCCTCGGACGCGCTCGCCGGGCAGGTGTTCGCGCCGGTGGGCCTCGCGACGCATTACCATACGTTTGCCGTCACTCCGGCCTGGAACAGGGCGCTGGTGATGACGGACGCGATCGGCGCGCACTTCTTCCATCGGTGGAAGGGCTATTGGGGAACGGCGGCCGCGTTCCACCAGCCGTGGTCGGAGCACGAGCCGGTGCCCGGACCCCATGCCCGCCTGCCCGATCCCGCGTCGCCCGCGCTGCCCCTGCCCGCTTCGGTGATGCCGGTCCTCGCGGCCGTCGGCGCGCCCGCCGTCACCGCCGCGACCTCGATCCAACCCTCCCACGCCGACGCGGGCAACGCGCTGGCGCAGTCGGCCGCGCCGGCGAGCTCGCTCCCGTCCTCGTCAGTGCTAGACCGCTGGAAGGACTCGGGCACGCCGCTGCGCTAGCGGCGTGCCCGACGGTCAGGGACGGCCGGCGCCCAGATACTTGCCGAACCAGGCGATGCTCCGCTTGGCTATGTCCGCCGATTGCGTCGGCGCGCAATGGCCGGCGTCGGGATAGATGACCAGGCTGGTGTCGACCCCCTGGCTCTTCAGCGCATGCCACCATTCGATCGACTGGGTCGGCGGTACCTCGATGTCGCGCTCGCCGACGTAGATGAAGGTGGGCGTATGCGCCGTCTTCACATGGTACACCGCCGAGACGTCTTCATAGGCCTTGAAGTCCTGGTACACCGTCTTGCCGAAGAACGGCGTCATCCACTGATCGATGCCGTTGGTGCCATAATAGCTGACCCAGTTGGACAGGCCTGCGCCGGCGACGATCGCCTTGAACCGGTTCGTCTGCGTGTTGGCCCACATCGCCATGAAGCCGCCGTAGCTGCACCCCGTCATGCCCAGCCGCGCATCGTCGATCGGCGCGGCCTTCTCCGCCGCATCGACGCCCGCCAGGATGTCGCGCAGGTCGCCGCCGCCGAAATCGCGCTTGTTGGCGGCGGTGAAGGCCTCGCCCTGCCCATAGGAGCCGCGCGGGTTGGGGAGGAACAGATAATAGCCCGCATCGGTCGCGGCGGTGGACAGGCCCCTGTCGTAATAGCGCGGGCTGTTCGCCGCCGACGGGCCGCCGTGGACCGCGACGATCATCGGTGCCTTGCGCGTCGGATCGACGTTGGGCGCGGACAGCAGCCAGCCCTGGACGGTGAACCCCTCGCTCTTCCAGGTGATGGAGCGGGCGACGACATTCGCGGGCGCGGCGTCGTTGTCGTGGGTGATCTGCAAGGGCGTCAGGACCTGGCCCGCCCAGATCGCCGGAGCATGGGTGAAGTCCTGCGCCACCGTCGCCGAGTGCGCCCCGTCCGCCGAAAAGGCGACGCGGCCATCGCCGGCGGCAAGGCTGACGGGCCGGCTGAACCCGAACGCCATCGCCTTGCCGGGCGCAACGACCATGATCTGCATCTTGTCACCGGCCAGGGCGACGGCACGGATGCCGGCCTTGGTCCACGCGAGCGAAGTGAACGTCATCGGCACGCCGGGCGTGATGTCCTTGGGCGTCCCGCCCGCGAGCGGCACGGTCCAGATATCGCCGCCGACCGAGCCGTTGTCGCTCATCAACCCGCCGATATAAGCGACGCTGCGCCCATCGGGTGAAACGCGCGGGAAGTTGAGCTGGGTCGCCGGCTTAGCAATCGACGTGACCGCGCCCGTCGTCGCGTCGATCCGGTCGAGCGTCGCGACCCACCAATTGTTGTCGCCGTTGCCGAGCGCGGTGGTCGCGACGAAGCCGCGGCCGTCCGGCGTCCAGTCATATTCGTAGACGAAGCGGTCGGCGGGGCTGATCGGCGTCACCTGCGCGGCGCTTAGGGCAGGCCCTGCGACCGGGAAGACGGCGAGGCGTTGCTCGTCGCTGGTCTCGCCGATCTCGCCGACCTGCCGCGCGCCCGCCTGCGTCGCGCCCGTCTCCTTGGTCGCGCCCAGCGTGACGAGCAGCGCGATCCGGCGCCCGTCGGGCGAGAAGCGCGGCGTGGAGGCAAGCCCGGCGATCGTCGCGACGGAGGTGACGGCCGCGCCATCGGCGACCTCCAGCATCGCGATGGAGGTCGCCCGGTTCCGTGCCACGAAGGCGAGCTTCCCGTCCGGACCGAACGTCAGCCCCGAATAGCCGCAGGTCGGACACGGATCGAGCGTGCGCAGCACATGCCCGTCGCTCGCCGACCGCAACGTGACTACCGGCCGCGTCGCGCCAGCCGGCGTCTCTACCGTCGCGATCGTGTCGCCGGCGGACGACAGCACCAGGCCGCCGTAGTTATGGACGGGGGCGGCGAACGCGGTCGGTGCCATGACGGCGGCGGCGAGGAGGACGGGCAGGATCGAACGGCGCATGAACATCTCCGAGGGGACACCGTCAGAGTTACCAGCTTCGCGGCGACCGGCAAGCGATCGTGTCGCGGAGCGCGACGACGGACCCGTGCGTTGGTGGCTTCGAAGGAGAAGAACCATGGCCGACTCTCACCCTGCCGCCGACGCCGATCATCCGACCACCGAGACCGATCGCCCGAACCTGTCGACCGAGCATCAGCGCGATGGTGACGCGCGCCGCCCGTCCGAACATCTCGACAAGGATCAGCCGAGCGGCGAGACGATCCCGCGCAAGAGTTCGCTGCTCGGCAACTGAACTACGGACGCAGCAAAAAGCCGCCGGTCTGTTTTAGGCCGACGGCTTTTCAATGTAACGCTCCGTACGGTCGGTTCCGCTCAGTCGAGCGTATGGGTCAGCGTGATCTCGGCGGTCAGCAGCTTCGATATCGGGCAGTTAGCCTTCGCCTCCGCCGCGATCTTCTCGAACTCGGCAGGCTCGATACCCGGCACCGATGCCGTCAGCGTCAGGTCCGACCGCGTCACCTTGAAGCCCGCGCCGTCCTTGTCGAGCGTCACCTTCGCCGTCGTCTCGAGCTTTCCATCCTCATGCCCCGCCCCCGCGAGGGCGAAGGCCAACGCCATCGTGAAGCAGCTCGCATGCGCCGCGGCGACCAGCTCCTCGGGGTTCGTGCCCTTTTCATCGCCAAAGCGGGTACCGAAGCCGTAGGGCGTTTCGTCAAGCACACCTGACTGGGACGTTATATGGCCTTTGCCATCGCGGCCGAGGCCATCGTAGCGGGCGGATGCGGTGCGGGTCGTCATTGTGGTCCCTTCGATGAGATCAGGCGGGCAGTGGCGGATGGGTCGGGAGGGTCTTGCCGGTTTCCTTGTCCAGCCCGATCGCCACCCACACATCCAGGGCGGTGGCGCCGATGACGAAGGCCAGAGCGCCCCAGGCCGACTTGTTGCGCGGGCTGTTCTTGGCGGCGCCACTGGTCGCGACGATGTCCATCACGTCACCGACGACGCGGCCCCAGACGCCGGTAGCGACCGCCGGCTGAGCCAGTATGGCGAACCCGGCGGCGAGTTCGCGAATGCCGAAGCCCTTGACGATCCCGCTATGATCGTCGGCGTCCAGCGCCTTGGCAATGGACTTCGCGCCTAGAAGTTCGGTGGCGCCCAGCGCCAGCGAGAAGAACCCGAGGCCGAGACTGAGCTTCTTGTAATCCACGGCCGTTCTCCTCGATGCGAGGGACAAACGGATGCCTAGGGCGCCCGTTCCGGTCCGTCGCTCAATCGGCGGTGGCCTTGCGAAGATCGGCGTGGAGATCGGCCGATCCGGCGCTACCGATCGACTGGGCGGAGCGGGCGGCCGCGACGGACTCGCGGGTCGCCGCCTCACGGGTCAGGCGCATCGTCTGGGTGCGTTCGGCGCGATCGGCCATCGTGGCCCATGCCTTGGCGGCGCGCTCGCACCGGTCGCGGACGTTGTCGAGCGTCGCGGCGTCGGCGTTGGCCTGTTCTTCCTCGGCGCGGGTACGGTAGAAGTCAGGATTGTCGTTCATGCGGGCCGGACTCCTGCGGTTGGGGAAATGCGGCGGCGGCAGCGACCCCGGAAGACCGGAGCCGCCGCCGCCGGCCGGATCAGTCAGCCGCCTGGAGGTTCACGGCGCTCATCTTGCCGCGACGGTCCTGCTCCAGCTCGTAGCTGACGCGCTGGTTCTGGTTCAGCGTCTGCATGCCCGCGCGCTCGACGGCGGAGATATGGACGAACGCGTCCGCGCCGCCATTCTCGGGAGCGATGAAGCCATAGCCCTTGTCGGCGTTGAAGAACTTGACGGTGCCAGTGGTGGCCATGTGGATATTCCTTCTGTTGCGGGGCGGGTCGAAAGGCGAACCGCCCGGTGCCGTGGCAGCAGGGAAAGAAGGAAGAGGGAGCCGCAAAGCGCCGTAGACCGTTCGATGTGCGACTGTAGCCACCCCTTTATGGGCCGGAGCGCGGCCGATTGCAAATCCGCGCTCCTCCCCCATCAATGCTTGAGGTCGGCGGGAACGGTGCCGCCGTTCTTCTCCAGCTCGGTCATGACGGCCTGGTGCAGCCAGATGTTCATCTCCGCCGATCCGTCCTTCGCGCCGGTGTAGCCGAGCTCAGTCGCGAGCTGCTCCCGGTTGGACAGGCTGGAGTCGAGGTCCAGCAGCTTCATCAGATCGACGATCGACGTCTTGTAGTTGAGCGCCGGGTTGCCCTTCTCGGCTTCGATCTGCGTGAGCACGGCGCCGACGTCCACCGGCTGCTGCGGCGTGGGAGCGGCGGCGGGTGCGGCCGTGGCGGCGGGCGCGGTGGCAGGTGCGGTCGTGGCGGCGGGGGCTGCGGGCTGGGCGGACTTGTGGCCGAAGATCGCGTTCTTGATCGCGCTGAAGATGCTCATGCTATGACTCCGTCCTCGGCGGGATGCCTAGGCGCGCAGCGAACGTGCGGGCCAGGCGATGGGTCCGGGTGCGGTTCCGGGTGCGCCTGCGCCCGGCAGATATGCGCGCCCCGTCCGCCACCTCGCAACGTCCTCGCCGTCCCCCTATTTTCACCTCTGGCCCGCTACCCGGAACGGAAGTAGAACCCGCCCATGTCCCTCACCCAGATCGCTCAGCAGAGGTTTTCCGAATGCTGACCAGCATAAGCGTCCGCGGCGCGCGCGAGCACAACCTCAAGGACGTCGACGTCGACATCCCGCGCGACACGCTCACCGTCATCACCGGGCTGTCGGGCAGCGGCAAGTCGAGCCTAGCGTTCGACACCATCTATGCCGAGGGGCAGCGGCGCTACGTCGAATCGCTGTCCGCCTATGCGCGCCAATTCCTGGAGCTGATGCAGAAGCCGGATGTCGACCATATCGAGGGCCTCTCGCCCGCCATCTCGATCGAGCAGAAGACGACCAGCCGCAACCCGCGGTCGACGGTGGCGACCGTCACCGAGATCTACGATTACATGCGCCTGCTATGGGCGCGCGTGGGCACCCCCTACTCGCCCGCGACCGGGCTGCCGATCGCGGCGCAGACTGTCAGCCAGATGGTCGACCGCGTCATGGCGCTGCCCGAGGGGACACGGCTGTACCTGCTCGCCCCCGTCGTGCGCGGGCGCAAGGGGGAGTATCGCAAGGAGCTGCTGGAGTGGCAGAAGGCCGGCTTCACCCGCGTCCGCGTCGACGGCGAGGTGTACGAGATCGACGCCGCACCCACGCTCGACAAGAAGTACAAGCACGATATCGAGGTGGTGGTCGACCGGCTGGTGGTGCGCCCCACCGAAGGCGACAACTCGATCGCGACGCGGCTCGCCGAGAGTTTCGAGGCGGCGCTGAAGCTCGCCGACGGCCTCGCCTATGTCGATCCGGTCGATCCGCCGCCGGCCGACGATCCCGCGGCGGACCAGCCGGGCGCGAAGAAGTCCCCCGTCACGCCGCGCACCCCCAAGTCCGCCGTGCTCGGCACCAACGCGCCCGACGGCCGGATCGTGTTCTCCGAACGCTTCGCCTGCCCGGTGTCGGGCTTCACCATCGCCGAGATCGAGCCGCGGCTGTTCTCGTTCAACGCCCCCCAGGGCGCATGCCCCGCGTGCGACGGGCTGGGCGAGAAGCTGATCTTCGACGAGGACCTCGTCGTTCCCAACCATGGGCTCAGCATCAAGAAGGGCGCGGTCGTGCCCTGGGCCAAGTCCAATCCGCCGAGCCCTTACTACATGCAGGTGCTGGGCAGCCTGGCGAATGCGTTCGACTTCAGCCTCGACACGCCATGGGGCGAGCTGCACCCCGAGACGCAGGACAAGATCCTGTTCGGCACCGACGGCAAGCCCGTCACGCTGACGTTCATCGACGGCAAGAAGAAATACGACGTCACCAAGCCGTTCGAGGGCGTGGTCGGCAACCTCCAGCGCCGGCTGCTCCAGACGGAAAGCGCGTGGATGCGCGAGGACCTGGTGAAGTACCAGTCCGCCAAGCCGTGCGAGGTCTGCCACGGCGCCCGCCTCAAGCCCGAGGCGCTGGCGGTGAAGATCGCCATGCAGGACATCGCACATGCGACGCATCTGTCGGTGGTCGACGCGCTCGCCTTCTTCCAGGACATGCCCCGCCATCTGGGCGACCAGCAGAACGCGATCGCCGAGCGCATCCTGAAGGAGATCGTCGAGCGGCTGGGCTTCCTCAACAATGTCGGGCTTGATTACCTCAACCTTGATCGCACGTCGGGCACGCTCAGCGGCGGAGAGTCGCAGCGGATCCGTCTGGCGTCGCAGATCGGCAGCGGGCTGTCGGGCGTGCTGTACGTTCTCGACGAGCCGTCGATCGGGCTGCACCAGCGCGACAACGACATGCTGCTGAAAACGCTGCGGCGGCTGCGCGATCTCGGCAACACCGTGCTGGTGGTGGAGCATGACGAGGACGCGATCCGCACCGCCGATTACGTCATTGACATGGGGCCGGGCGCGGGCGTCCACGGCGGCGCGATCGTCGCCAAGGGCACGCTCGCCGAGGTGCTGGCGACGCAAGGCTCGATGACCGCCGACTACCTCAACGGCACGCGCGAGGTTCCCGTGCCCGCCAAGCGCCGCAAGGGGAGCGGCAAGAAGCTGACCGTCCACAATGCCACTGCCAACAACCTGAAGGGCGTCAGCGCGTCGATCCCGCTCGGCACCTTCTGTTGCATCACCGGCGTGTCGGGCAGCGGTAAGTCGAGCTTCACCATCGACACGCTCTTCGCCGCCGCCAGCCGCGAGCTGAACGGCGCGCGCATCCTGGCAGGCAAGCATGACCGGATCAGCGGGCTGCAGCACCTCGACAAGGTGATCGATATCGACCAGTCGCCGATCGGCCGCACGCCGCGGTCGAATCCCGCCACTTATACGGGCGCCTTCACGCAGATCCGCGACTGGTTCGCCGGCCTGCCCGAGAGCCTGGCGCGCGGGTACAAGCCCGGGCGGTTCAGCTTCAACGTCAAGGGCGGCCGGTGCGAGGCGTGCCAGGGCGACGGCGTGCTCAAGATCGAGATGCACTTCCTGCCCGACGTGTACGTGACATGCGACGTATGCGCCGGCGCGCGCTACAATCGCGAGACGCTGGAGGTGAAGTTCAAGGGCAAGAGCATCGCCGACGTGCTGGACATGACCGTCGAGGACGCGGCCGAGTTCTTCCGCGCGGTGCCCCCGATCCGCGAGAAGATGGCGATGCTGGCCGAGGTCGGGCTGGGCTACGTCAAGGTCGGGCAGCAGGCGACGACGCTGTCGGGCGGCGAGGCGCAGCGGGTGAAGCTCGCGAAGGAACTGGCGCGCCGCGCGACCGGCAACACGCTGTACATCCTCGACGAGCCCACCACCGGGCTGCACTTCGAGGACGTGCGCAAGCTGCTGGAAGTGCTCCACGCGCTGGTGGAACAGGGCAACACCGTGGTGGTGATCGAGCACAACCTCGACGTCATCAAGACCGCCGACTGGGTGATCGACCTGGGCCCGGAGGGCGGCGTGAAGGGCGGCGAGATCGTGGCGGAAGGCGTCCCGGAGGCGGTGGCGAAGGTGGCGGCGAGCTTTACGGGGCGGTATCTGGCGCCGTTGTTGGGGAGGAAGGGGAGCGGGGTGCGGATGGCGGCGGAGTCGAGAAGTCATCTATCCCGCCGCCGCTAATCGCAATCTAGTCGTCAGTAAGGTCTAGGGCCATTTCCGTCATCATTTGAAGTGCTTCATAGGCACTTGAGGATCGCCCCATATGCATCGGCTTTCCATCGTGCGCACGAAGCTGTCGGCGCGCAGCTGTGGCCATCATCTTATCCTGAAACACCGCTGGCGCCTTATAGAGCCACATTCCATCCTCTTCATCGAACATGACAAACTTAGACAGCGCTGAAAGGATCGGAAATATTACACCATCAGCTACCTTCTCGACTTTTCCATCTGCGGTTCTTTTTACCTGCTTTGCATCTTCCCTAAGCCGAAGCTTTTCCCAGTCGGGATGCGTTCTCCAGAGTGTATAAAGTTGCCAAGCAGTTGGAGCCATATCAAGAAAGTAGCGGTAGCGTTCTGCGGTTTCGTCGTCCGCTCCTTTGGCGTCGTAGAGTTTCATGAAATCGTCAAGACAAGATGCCGCATTCTTATAAGAACGCATTCGTGCTTCAACGGAACGCCTTGAACTTGGCGCTATTTCGTCGGGCATGATGGCCCATAAAACTTGGAGCACCAAGCGGGTATCGACGACATCGTCGCCGTAATCAGTCTCGCTTTTTGCTAAACGAAGGTTCGGATAAGCTTCTTGGAAACTCTCGGCGAGCTCATTGAAATACCCACGCGCGCCAGCACTTGAAATATCTTGAATCTTTGTTGCAGTATTACGAGCAATCGCAATTTTAGTACGAGTCGCCGCGTCTGGCTCTACACTAATTTCAGCGCGAACATGAAACGAGTTTGGCTCTTCCTCATTCTCTTCACACGACGCGAAATAATAGCGGATTTCGCCCTGTGACTGAGCGCCATTGTTAACGGATGCATGATGCAGCTCTATTGTCTTTTTAGCGTCATCAATCTTCGCAGAGGAGGCGCCGATCAGAAAACCGCTATTTAATTGAGAAAATCGATCGCAATCGTTTCGAATAGTCGAGGCTATTGCTCGGTGAACCATCGAGCGCTTCTTAAGATTGTGCTCGGGGATGTACGTCCGAAGATTGCCTTCTGTGCTCAATTTGAGGATCTCGTCCGCCTTGAGTACGACGCTATAAGTCATCGCCCCATTTTCGGACTCTTCAGGAGTAGTGATGTTGCGGATCAGCACATAGTTCAGGCGCGTAGAAGCGCCGGGCGTCAGCTTGGACGTCATTTTGTTTCTCCAACTACGCTACACGTTGTTAAGTCGTCAGGCATCTGCCCAAGACACGTGATAGCCTAGCGACAATGGGAACAAGTTCGATTGTTGTCAAGCGCGGTTAGGGTCCACCAGTATTTTGGTACTGCAGCGCTTCGTACACGTCGCGGCGGAGCCGCGCCGAGTCGTCGGACGGGCTCGGCGGTGCCGACCCGCCGGCCGGGCGCGCCCGCGCTGCTGCGCGGCGCTGGATTTAGCTTTGGCTAAATCTTAGCGTTCGCGCGCCGTGTGCAATTCCTTCGCTTCCCGCGCCACGCTCGACGAGCTCCGTTCCGGCTGGGACGAGACGCGCGTGCCGTTGCGCTTTTCCGAGAGGCTGCCCAACGGCGCGCCCGGCGACACACGTAGATCATGCGCGATGCGACCCGCCTCATGCGGCTGCCGGTCGGACGTAATCTTCCATCTCGACCACCAATCCGCTAAACACGCCGGGTGGCCAAGCTAGACCCTATCGTGTCCGAGTTCGCGTCGACGCAGGACGCGGAGGCATATGACGCCTGGTTCCGTGCGGAAGTGGAGGCGTCGCTGTCCGATTTGTCGCCAGGCATCCCTCACGACCAAGTGATGGCGGAGTTGCACGCGATCATCGCTGCGAAGGCCTAGCACGAATAGTGCGGCCCGTGATCTGGCGGCCAAGGGCCCGAGGGCAAGCGCGCGAGATCATCGACTATATCGCGGATCGCAATCCTGCCGCCGCCGAGCGCCTCGCTACCATCTTCGAGAACGTTGTCGAGCGTCTGCCCGACGCTCCTTACGTCCATCGCCCCGGCCGGGTGCCCGGAACGCGCGAGGCGGTGGTGCACCCCAATTACATCATTGTCTATCGCGTCGCCGAAGTGATCGAGGTGATCGCCGTCCTGCATGCACGACAGCAATACCCCTAAAGCCTCACCACCTTGCGCAGCGCCTCGTTCATTTGCGCTGTTCAGCCGGTCCGCGCTTGCGGAAAAGCACACAGCTATATGATGACGGGGCCGACCGCTTACCACACTAAGGCGGTCGCGGTCATAGGCTGCTCTTCCAAGCCTCGCTCCCGCTCGCATCGATGGCAGAAGCCGTCATCCAACGCGACGCCCAACACCCACGTCTGCGCCGCCCCGTCCCAAGTCGCCCAGGCATCGCGACTCACATTCGTGCTGCCGCACCAGCTACAGGCGATCTGGACAGCCATGCCGCTTTCTTCAGGATAGGTGACGCCGAGGATGATGCTCCGCGAACATAGGCAGGTCAGACGGCCAAGCGTGGCCGTTTCCCCAACGTGCAATCAATCCCTTCTTTTCTCGTCCTCAGCATTGCTAATGTTGCGGCGCCGCATAGACTGGCGGGCGGAACGGGACACGAAAGGGCCGGACATGAATGGAATGATGATGCGCCGAACGGCGACCGGGTTGGCTGCGATCGCGATCGGCGCGGCGCTGCCGGCCGCCGCGCAGGTGGTGCACAACGGCGCGCCCGCCGCGTTCATCTCGACCTCCGTCTCCGTGCCCGCCGGCGCGACGACCTTGTACGTGTCGGGCATGCTGGCCGATCCGGTCGACCCGACCAAGCCCGACGGCGACCATGGCGATACCGAGACGCAGACGCGCTCCGTCCTCAAGAAGTTGAACGCGGAGCTCGCGAAGAACGGCATGGGGCCGGGCGACGTGGTGATGATGCGCGTGCTGCTCGTCGCGCCGCCCGGGCAGCCCAGGCTCGATTTCGCCGGCATGATGAAGGCGTACAAGGAAGTCTACGGCACGCCTGCGCAGCCCAACAAGCCGGCGCGCATTGCATCGCAGGTCGCCGCGCTCGCCGCACCCTGGGGGCTGGTGGAGATCGAGGTCCAGGCCGCGAAGGTGATGGGCAAGTGAGGCGTTCCCCCGCGACCCGGCGCCAGTTCCTCCACGCAATGGGCCGCGCGGGCGGCTTCTCGGCGACTTACCTCTCGATGCAGGCGATGGGCCTGCTTGCCACTCCCGCCAGCGCGCAGACGACGAAGCCGAACCTGCCGGCGGGATCGGGCGCGGGCAAGCATGTGGTGATCCTGGGCGCGGGCATCGCCGGGCTGGTCGCGGCGTACGAGCTCGGCAAGGCGGGCTACAGGACGACGGTGCTGGAGGCGCGCGGCCGCGTCGGCGGGCGCGTCTGGTCCGTGCGCGGCGGCGACCGCGTCGAGCAGATCGGCCGGCCCGACCAATATTGTCAGTTCCAGAACGGCTTCTACATGAACGCCGGCGCCGCGCGGCTGCCGACCGCGCACACCACCATCCTGGGCTATGCGCGCCAGTTCGACGTGCCGCTGGAAGTGATGGTCAACGTCGACCGCTCCGCGCACTGGGACTATAACAAGGACGCGGTCACCGAGCGCCAGGCGGTGAACGACACCAAGGGCCGCATCGCCGAGCTGCTGGAGAAATCGCTCGCGGGCAACAGCCTCGACACAGCAATGACGCCGGACGACAAGGAGAAGCTCAAGACCTACCTCGCGCAATGGGGCGCGCTGGGGAAGGACGGCAGCTACACCGGCTCCGACCGCAACGGCTACAAGGTCGATCCCGGCGGCTTCGCGCATCCGCCGCAGACGATGGACCCGCTGACGCTGCACCGCATCATCGAGGACGGTTTCTGGGGCGGCGGGCTCAGCTTCGAGGAGACGTTCGACCAGCAGGCGCCGATGTTCCAGCCGGTCGGCGGCATGGATCGCATCGCCTATGCGATCTACGGCCATGTGAAGGACGATGTACGGCTCAATACGCCCGTCACCGCGGTGGGCCAGATCGACAACGGCGTGCGCGTGATGCTGGCCGACGGCGGCATGGTGGAGGGCGACTACGTACTCTGCACCCTGCCTGCCACGATGGTGAAGAAGCTGACCATGCGGCTGTCGGCGGCGAAGAAGCAGGCCCTGGCCAACACCCTGTACGGCATCTCGACCAAGGTGGCGTGGGAAAGCCCGCGCTTCTGGCAGGACGACGGCATCATGGGCGGCCTCGCCTTCACCGACCAGCCCAACGCGCTGGTCTGGTATCCGAGCGGCGACTGGTACAATCCGCGCGGCATCCTGATGACCGCTTATTCGAGCGGCGGCTTCGGCCCAACGCCGGGCGTCGCGAACGGCGCGAGCTCCGCGGGCCAGAAGTTCGCAGGCATGACCGCGGACGAGCGGTTCGCGGTGTGCAAGGACGTCGTGGAGCGGATGCACCCGGGAAAATCCGGCTTGCTGGAGAAGCCGCTCACCGTGTCATGGACGCAGACGCCGTGGAGCGAGGGCATCGCCGCCAATTGGCGACCCGAACAGCGCACCACCGACTATGCCGAGCTGTGCAAGCCCGAAGGCCGCGTGTTCTTCGCGGGCGAGCATCTGAGCTACATCGGCGCGTGGCAGGAGGGTGCGGCGCTGTCGTCGTTCGAGGCGATGAAACTGATCGCGGCGCGCTCGGCGGGCGACAAGGTGGTGACGAGGAAGGCGTGAGCGGGATGCTTTCCGAGCAGGCGAGCGCGACTACCTTCTGGCAAGGGTTGAAGGCGACTTACACCGGCAGTGTCGCGTTTCTGGTGGCCCATCCGTTGCTTGCGCTGGTGCCGGTGGTGTTCGAGATTGCGCAACATGTCGTAGAAGTGCGGATAGGTCTGTACGCGAGCATCGCCGCTGCAAAGGCGCTTGAGCATGATCCGTGGCGTATGGGCTTCGGCTTCCTCAAGCTCGTGGCGCTTATGGTGCCTGGCTACTGGATCGCGCGCTTTCTCGCTTGGCACGACGCCGAGCTGACGCGGCGGGCGGACAGTTGTTCGATGATGCTGTTCGGTGGCTATCTGGCCTTCGGGATCGTGACGGCGGCCGTGCAACTTTTCGTCCTTCCGCAAACCGGGTCGGCACTGCTGGCCAGCCTCTTGGCAGGGCAAGTGATCGGGTGCCTGCTGGCGGGCTGGGGAGCCGCGGCGGCATTGGGCAATCCGATGATCGGCCCGTTTGAGTCGATCAGGATCATGGCTCGACAGCTGCCGTGGACGTTCGGCTTCCTCCTGGCCGCCATGCTGCCGCTCATGATTCCGCACTATGTGCTGGGCGCGCTCGCTCTGATCGGCCCCCGGCCGCTGCTCTGGCCGGCATTGATCGTCGATGCGCTGCTGGTCGGCTGGCTCACAGCGGTACTGGTCGCCAGCGCGTTCGTCGCTGCCATCCGGGCGGCGGCCCGCGCCGATGTACCGCTTGTCCCACCCTTACCGGCGTACTCGCTCTAGGTGATCCGCGGGGAGGCGCTGAAGGCGCTTGCCCTCTCCGAGGCGAAGCTGTTGAAGATCATGGTCCTTATTCCACAACAGCCGCAGCTCTTGTCCGCTTCGGTTCAAGGGCAGCACCGCAGCGGAGCGGTTCAAATCGCGCATGTCCCGCCAAACGTGCGCTGTCCACGCGGGCAGACTATCGGCGCCCCCTGCATCCTGGACCACACCACGGCATCGACCCGCAACGCGATCGTAAGGTCAGCGCGATAGGGCATGGCGGTCGTCCTCACGGAACCGCCATGATCCCAGCCGTCGCCACACTCCCCGCTGCCCGCGCCCAGTCGACCCGCGATGGTGCATCGCGCGATCTGCTCGGCTGGCCGGTGGCGATGCTGCTGGCGATCATCGCCCTTGGCCAGCAGGCCCACCTGGGGCTCGACTGCGACGTCTCGTGGCTGCTGACGGTGGGCGAGCGGGTGCTGGACGGGTCGCGGCTGTACCGCGACGTGATCGAGGTCAATCCGCCGGCGTCGGTGCTGATCTATCTGCCCGCGATCCTGATCGGTCGCTGGACCGACATCGGCGCCGACCGGGCGACGATGGCAGCGGTCGCGCTGCTGGCGGCGGCGATGGTCGCGGTTTCAGGCCGGATTCTGACGCGCGCGGGGCTGATCGCCGAACCGAAGGTTTCGACGCTGATGGCGGCGGCGATGGCCGTCTTCCTCCTGTTGCCGGGCGCATGCTTCGCGCAGCGCGAGCATGTCGCGGTTCTGCTCGCGCTGCCTGCGCTGGCGGCGATCGCCTGCCGCGCCGCGGCGATGCCGGTGCCGCGCCAGGCCGCGCTGCTCGCTGGCGTCGCGGGCGGGTTGGCCATCGCGATCAAGCCGCATTTCGCGCTGGCCTTCCTGCTGCCGATCGGGGTGGCGGCGGTGCGGCGACGGTCGATCGTCGCGGTGCTGGGGCCGGAAAGCGCGGCCGCCGCCGTGATCGTCGCCGGCTATGTCGCCGTCGTGCTCATCGTCTTCCCGGATTACCTGGCGATGCTGCCACTGCTGCGCGCGGTGTACCTGCCGCTGCGCGAGGACCCGATCACGCTGATGCGGGGCCCGGTCGTGGCACTCCCGGTGGCGCTTGCCGCGCTCGCCTGGTGGCTGCGGGGAGCACGCGTCGGGATCGTACCGGCCGTGCTCGGCGCGGCGGCGTCGGGCTTCGTGATCGCCGGCGTGGTGCAGGGCAAGGGCTATCTAAACCACGCCTACCCGGCCGCCGCGCTCGGCTTCCTGGCGCTTGGCGTCCTCCTGTCGGACGACGGGCCTTTTCGGCAAAGCCGGGCCGTGGGACTGGCGGCGATTGTGATGCTCGCGATGCTGGAATGGCACGCGTTCAGCAGCGTCGCCGGGCACCCCGGCCTGGCCGAGGCGGTCGCGCAGGTCGCGCCGCCGCACCCGCGGATGATCGCGCTGAGCGACGAGATCGGCGTCGGTCATCCCCTGGTGCGCCAGGTCGCCGGGCGCTGGGTGGGACGCAGCGGCGCGCTGTGGGCGACCGGCGGCGTGGCCACGCGCATCGCGTCGGGCGCCGTAGTACCGGACGAGCGGCAGCGGCTCGACGCGATTGCCGAGGCGGAAGCCGGTGCCTTCATGGCGGATGTACGGCAGGGCCGGCCCGACGTGCTGCTGATCGACGCCACACTGGGTGACTGGCGACGGCGCCCGCCGGTCGCGGCGGTGCTCGGCGATTACCGGCCGGCGACCCGCGTCGGCGATGTCGAACTGTGGACCCGTCGTCCGGGCGCCGCGACCGCACCGCCGCGACCACGCCACGCCAGCGACCGCGCGTTCATCGCCACCAGGTACGCCTCCCCCGCCGCGACCGCGCGCGCCGCCGCGACCGCTTGGGCGAGCAAGGCATCCGACAGGTGGCGATAGGCGGGACGGCCCGCCACATGATCGTACCAGCGCCCGCCCACCGCATCGTCGAGCAGGATGCGCTGGAAACAATGGTCCGCCCGCACCGGCCAGCCGCGCCCACCCGCGAGGCCGGGCAGGATGACGCGAGTGAGGCGCAGCCATTCGGCTTCCAGCGCGGCGCGGGCGTCTGCCTTGCTCAGCGGTGAGCCTCCGCGAACAGCCGGTCGACCGAGCCGCCGTTTGCCGCCAACGCCGCCGCCACGCGCCGTCGCGCGTCGTGATAGGCGAGCGCGGGAGCGGTGGGGTCGGTGCGGCGAAGCGCGGCAACGTCGGACTCGGACGACAGGCTGCTCTCGCGCGCGACATAGTCCGGATAGCCCTCCCGCAGCCACATTGGCATCATCCGCTCGGCGACAAGGCCATAGCGCGCGCGGATCAGGCCGTGCGTGCGTTCGTGCGCGATGACGCCGGACAGGGTGCGCGTATTCGCTGCGCCTGGGCCGTTAGTCACGCGGTCGGTCGACACGTCGCTGCGGTTGACGATCACGGCTTCCGAGAATGAGCGGGTGAGCCCCATCGCTCCACTCACTCCGATCGCCAGCCACTGCCAGCGCCAGCCCCCATCGGTGAGGAAGATGCGCCGGCCGGTGACCGGGCCGTCGATCGGGCTGGCGCGCACCAGCGCGTCGGCGCGGGCGAGTACGCCGACGATCGCAGGCGGAATGGTTGTCTCCGACCAGACGCTCGCGCCGCCCACGCGGGCGTGGAAGGGGAAGGCGAGCGCTTCGGGGACGAACATCGGGCCGACGAGCAGCACGGATGCCGCGAGGATGATCGCCTGGGTTGTGCGTCCCGCCATCGTCCTGCCCCCGGTTGTTTGAAGAAGAGACCGTAGCAGGTGGTTTTAAGGAAGCCAGGGCATGTGCCACCCCCTTCGTCTGTTGATTTCCACTGAGAGCTGACCCGGAGAAGGCATAGATTTCCACCGAGAA